>JAWOGI010000295.1:0-5635 GCA_046496975.1 Desulfobacteraceae bacterium
GGTTGACGCTTTCCGAGATCTCCCGGGTGGTGACGGACTGCTCCTCGATGGCAGCGGCAATGGATGTGACAAAGGTGTCGATTTCGTTGATGGTGGCGCCGATATCGTTGATATCGGTAACCGTTTCACCGGTTGAGGACTGGATATTTCCGATCTTTTCGGAAATTTCACTGGTTGCCTCTGCCGTCTGGGAGGCCAGCGCCTTGATTTCACTGGCCACAACGGCAAATCCCTTGCCTGCCTCACCGGCCCTTGCCGCTTCGATGGTGGCGTTCAGGGCAAGGAGATTGGTCTGCTCGGAAATGGCCTTAATGGTGCCGGTTACCTCTCCAATCTCCTTTGCTGCATCTCCGAACAGGTTGATCCTCTCGGCTGCACCGGCTGCCGTTTTAACTGCGTCTTTGGTGATGGCGCTGGTCTTTTCCGTGTTTTCGGAGATTTCACTGATGGTGGAACTCATCTCTTCGGCTCCGGCTGCCACGGTGGAGATTTTTTCCGCGCTCTCTCCAAGGGACTTTGCCGTATCATTTATCGATGCTGTCATTTCGGTGGATTCGCCGGAAACAGTGTCGGCTTTCCCCGAAACGTCACGGATCTCACTGCCCATGTCAAGGGATATCTCTTTTAAATTGGCCGCATTGGCGGAGAGATTCTCAACGAGTTTTCTTAAGGCGGATATCCGGAACATTTTGTTGAGGCTGTCCCCCATGCCGTTCAGCGAATGCACCAGTTCACCCAGTTCATCTTTCCGGTCCAGTTCCATTTTTACATTCAAATCCCCCGAAGCAATCTTTTTGGCAAATTCCAGCACAAGGCGCACGGGTTTCAGTATGACACCCCGTGTCAATAGAACAATGGCAATACCCAGGACAAGGATGGTAACCAGAGCGATGGTGAAATTGAGTTTCTGAAGCGTGCCGATGGAAGCAAAGAGTTCTTCGGGCAGGGCCTTGATGGTGACAAACCATTGATTCGTTTTGGATTGCTGAAAAACAGCAATGCTTTTCTCCCCCTGCCAGGAGTACTCCAGATACCCATTTTTCTGTTCAAGAATTTGCTTCCCCCAGTCATATTGGGCAATGTTTGTCGTCATGGCCATGCCCTCCCGGGGATGAAAAAGGGTGAGCCCTTTTTCGTCGCAGAGGTAGACATAACCCGATTTTCCGATGCTGACCCCTTTGATAATATCGGTAAAATCGGCAAGCTTGACAACACCCGAAATAACCCCGATGACAAGCTTGCCGTCATAAAGGGGATAGTTAACGGTAAAGACCGTGTTGCCCGACTGTCTGCTTTTAAACACCCTGGAGGTAAAGGGCTCCTCCTCAATGGTTTTCTGAAAGTATAGCCTGTCTGAGACGTTCACCGTGTCGATCATTTCCGGATTTGAGGAGGCAGCCACATCGCCTTCCAGGTTGGAAAGAAAGATCGACTCAAACCCCTGGTGCTTTTGATGAAATTTTGCAAGTTTTTTATTGGCATCGGGCCTTTTGATCTTTCCGGCAAATCCCAGTCTGCAGGTTTCACCGAAAATGCCTATTTCCGACATGGTTTCAATGATAGAGTCGTGCTGCACAAGCCATGCATCCAGGGCACTGGTTAAATTGCCTGCTGTCTGCTCCATCTGCTGTTTTGTAATATCTGAAATCGACTCTTTTGCGTACCGGTTTGAAACGACAATGGATATGCCCATTCCCGTGATGATCAGAACGAGTATGGGCAGCAAAAGCCTCTCCCGTAATTTTAGTGTCATTCTTTCTCCTGTCTGTTTATTTTACAAAAAACGGCTTCATCCAGACATCACAGCTCGCTGAGATGCACAGCATCATGACCGTTTTACACGAATTTATAGCCAACACACCGCACTTGGTAGACGTTCCCTCTTTCTAACAAGATGCTTCCGGGCTTGGTCATAACATCGGGCCAACTGTAACGAGCGGCCCTTGTTATGAGCAAGCCCTGTTTATTATTTATCATCGTTGACGGAGGTCTTTTGCCAGTCAAGATCATAACTTGAGCTTCTGCCTCCGCCCGGAAGTTTTTTAAGGATACCTTTGGCTACAAGATCGGCCAGTTCTCTTTGAGCAGTTGCACGACTGGTATGGGCGATGCCCATATATTTTTTATTCTTAAGCCCTCCTTCAAATCCTTCCGGGCCGGCATCAAGAAGCCGGTTGATTACTTTTACCTGCCTTTCACTTAGCTTGATCTGTGCTATGGACTTCCAGAACCGTGCTTTTTTCATAATTTTTTCAAGCAGCGAACCGGAATTTGAAATCGCCCTGTTCATGCACCCTAAAAACCATTCCATCCAGCCGGTGATATCCAGATTCCCGGTCTGAACTGAATGTAAAATATCATAATAGTCGTTTCGTTCCGCCATTATTTGTGACGAGAGACTGTAAAACCGTTTCGGATTGTTTTCGTCTCTGGCAAGAAGCATATCTGTTATGGTTCTTGCAATTCTTCCATTACCGTCGTCAAAAGGGTGAACCGTGATGAACCATAAATGTGCCATTGCTGCCCGGAGGATTCCGTCCATGTCCGTCCGGCTGTTTATCCATGAAAAGAAATTGTTCATTTCAGTTTCAAGGAGACGGGCCGGGGGTGCTTCAAAATGTACCGTCCTTTTCCCGACCGGGCCGGAGACAACTTGCATTGGACCGTCCTTATCATCCCTCCAGTTTGCTACATTGATCTTCACCATACCGGAATACCCGGTTGGGAATAATGCGGCATGCCATGCAAAACATCGTTTTGATGTCAGTTCCCGGGAATGATTGTCTGTTGCGTCCAAAAGGATCTGTACCAGCCCATCCGCTTTTTGATCATTGATATTTTTCAGACCGGCGTTCTGAATCCCGAGCCTTTTCCCTACAGAAGACCGGACAGCATCCGGGTTTAGTCTTTCGCCTTCAATGGCAGAAGTCTTGAGTGCCTCTTCCACCAGAACATCAGACCGGGCTGCCTGCTGAATTTCAAACCCCAGCTCCTTGACCTTGGTGAGAAGCGAACCCTGATTGAAACGGAGATCACTTAAAGGCCTCAACAGCGAATTGCTGTCCCATGCAAAATCAGGCCAGGATTTTTTCTGCCAGATGTATTTCATTTTATGAGTTAATACTCCGTAACAATTAAATCGATTATTGAGGCTATTATTGAATATAATCTGCTCAATAATTGAGTCAAATATAGCAATTAATCAACTCACGGTCAAGGAAAAACATTGAATTTGCCCAGATCTTTTGAGTTTTGGTGGTTAACCTGTTTATACCGATGGATTTTAACGAATCAACTGAAGGCATTGCAGATCCCGAAAAGGATCACTGGACTTGGCAGCATTTCTAATTTTATCCTCCCACAAAGCCCCAAAGACACAAAGTCGAATAAAAATCTTTGTGCCCTGGCGTCTTTGTGCGCATTTTTCGACTAAACTGCCTCATATTTATTAGAATTGTTGTGGGCTTTGGACTCGCCTTGACCTTTGAATCCAAAAGTTGTAGGCTCACCCTTAAGACGTGTGCCGTGCCCGGCACACAAAAACAGCATGAACTCAGATTGGGAAAAGCTGCGCCGCTTCGATAGGCAGCTTCCCCCAGCCGGTTATGCTGAGCGTTTTTTTTATAAGAAGATTATCAGCTATCAGCCTTCTGTATTCAGTAAACCCCTGCTGGTCACTGACGTCTGATGGCTTTCATGGTTTGTTGTGAACACGCTGCTCATGGTCGTTATACAAGTCACCTCCCACTGAAAGATATAAAGGATATTGCATGGAAAACAACAGGAAACAGACCCTGGAACAACAGATAGCGGCATTGTTCGCCTCCCAGGACCTTGCAGTGCTGTCCACCCAGAAAAACAACCAGCCCTATGCCAGCCTGGTGGCATTTACCGTAAGTTCCGATCTTACACTCCTCTATTTTTTAACTCCCACTACCACCCGTAAATACGACCACCTGACAGCCAATCCACCTGTTTCCATTCTGGTGCATGACAGCCAGAACCAGGCCGATGATATTTACAGGGCCGTGTCAGTGACCGGCACCGGGGTGGCAGCAGTGGTTGACAAGGAAAAAGAAAAGGAAGCCCTGGCGCTGTTTTTGAAAAAACACCCCCATCTCAATGAGTTTTCCAGGGCACCGACAACGGCATTTATCTGCATTACCATGCACCGGTATTATATGGTGAGCCGGTTTCAGAACGTGGTGGAACTGGAGATATCCCCATGAAAAAGGTGCTGCAAAACGGGGAATTTCTTGCAGCCGGGAAGGACCAGGTGAGGGGGCAAGGCCTGGTGCCTGGGCCAGATCAGCAAACTGGGTTGTTTTCAATTATTTCTGACCGTTTACCTGCGGCCGCCGCCCATGCCACGGCCTCCGCCTCCGCCGCCGCCACAACCACCGCCACCTTTGCCGCGGCCGCCGCCACTGATGCCTCTGCCGCGGCCGCCACCGCCCAAGCCCTGGCCACCGCCGCTGATACCGCGCCCCCCGCCTGTGCCGTTGCCGCTTCTGCCGGAACCCGGAGCGCTGCCTCCGCCTTTCTCACCGGTGCGGCTGCCGGCCGGTGACCGGCCGCCGGCCTGGATGTATCTCTCCACAGCATTCCTGACGGTTCCGTTTTGATCCGTCACCACTTCAATGCCGGCGGCACTTAGGACGTCCATTGCCTTTGGTCCGCAGCTACCGGTAAGGAGCGCCCCCACCCCTTTTGACGCGATGAGGCTGCCCGATTGAACACCCGCCCCGCCGCTGAGATCAGCATTTTCGTTTTCAAGGGCTTCCCAGCTCATGTCATCGGTCTCGACGAGAACAAAAAAAGCGCATCGTCCAAAGCGCGGATCGATCTGTGCATCTATATGGTTATCACTTGAACTTACAGCCAGTTTCATCTGAATCTCCTTTCATCTGTTTTTTTTATGCAGACGATTGATCGCCCGAAATGGTTTTTATGTCCACTCATCTTGCTTGTCCGCTTGCCCGTCTTCTGCGTTTCGCCAATGGGACATATTTCAATATGCGCATATTATTTTCTTCCAAGTCCCTAAATAATCTGACAATTTTTTAAAGAGGTCAAGACATTTCGAAATTTTCTGTCTTTATCAAGCATACCAACTGTGTTGGAAAAAGAGAAACAAAATAAGATAATGTTTGAAATAAAGGGGCTTTTGATGGTATGGTTTCGATTTTAATTCTGTTGATCAATGGGGAGAGAAATGGAACCTGAAATCAAAATCAGAGGCTACCACACCGACCTGTACCAGCACGTCAACAACGCACGATACCTTGAGTTTCTCGAAGAGGCCAGATGGCAGCTGGTGGATGACTACCTTGACGTGGACTTTTTCGTCAACAAGGGGTACTTTTTCTTTGTAGTGAACATCAATATCTCATACAAGGGTCAGGCCAGGGCAAACGACGTGATCACCATCAAAACCGGCGTGCAGAAGATGGGCACCAGGAGTGCGGTTTTCAGGCAGTGTGTGTTCAACAAAACCACGAACACCCTGTGCGCAGAAGCCGATATCACCTTTGTCATTGCCGACAGCGGCGGCAAGGCCCTGAAACTCGAAGGGGAACTCAAGGATCTCCTGGGGAAAATCCCCCGGGCGGACGATATCCAATGGAGCGTTGAC
>JAWOGI010000313.1:0-9428 GCA_046496975.1 Desulfobacteraceae bacterium
TTTCACCATCTCCAAAGCGTCCACCCGGACAATCTCCCTGCAGACCCTGATACAGAGCTGGCAGCCGATACAGCCGTCTGGAGGCGGTGTGACGGGAACGTTGAATTTGGCGGCAAGGTCCCGGATCTCACGGGCATCCGGGGCCTTCTGCAGCAGCCTGTTGAACGCCTTGACCCGCCGCTCCCTGACGAGCTCTGAATCGGTTTTGATGACCTGATTCTCTTTGACCCTGGCCATGCACGAAAGCACCACCACCGGTTTACCCTTGGGGGATTTCACCTCAACACCGCAGAGCCGGCAGGAGCCCGAGGGCTTGAGGGCCGGATGGAAACAGAGATGGGGAATTTTAATACTGTTCTCCCGGGCTGCCTGGAGAATGGTCTGGTCTTCCTTTGCCGCTATTTCCCTGTCATCGATGGTGATGGAAATCGTTGTCATTTCTCTTTCCCGCCCGGTTCGTCAATCCGTTTCAAACAATCCTGGGGAAGACGATGGGTGCCTTTGCCCACCAGGCTCACCTCAATCAATGCGTCCGGGTCGTTGATGGAACTGTCCGGGTCGCTGACAAACCCGTGAAGCCCGACAAACTCCTCCATATAAGGTTCCCAGGCTTCATCTTGGGATTTTCTGTGCACCTCGATTTTATCTCCTCTATGAAATTCCATGGTATTTCCTTTTTTTTGTCTGTTAGGTGACCCCTCTGCCCCTTGGCGCAACAAAGAAAACCGGCCAAAAGACAAGCCATTAATTAGCTATTAGCCTTTAGCTAAATGTTAAATGCTTTCATGCTTTGCTGTGAGCACGCTGCCCATGGCCGTTATTCTCTCCCACGTCCCCGACTGCCTTGAAAAAGCTCTATTAAACGTTGACTTCTGCTCCGAGCTTGCGCTGGCAGTTGTTGCACAACAGCCTGGTCTCCACCTTTTCCGTGACGTTTTCGGTTTTTTTGGAGAGAAACTTCATGTACTCCACCGAAGGAAGGACCGCATTGCACTCTTCGCAGTATTGAATCTCCTGCTGGTTCAAAATGGTCCCGCAGAGCTTTAACATCCTTTTGCCCTCTTTTTCTTCAACAACGATGGCGCCGTTTTCACAATTGGCCGCACAGGCCCCGCAAATAATGCACTTTTCCGATGTCACCCGGAAATCGGTCTTGACGGGATGATCAAAGTCCAGATACCCTAAGTTGAGGGCATCTATTCCCATTTTGTCCCGGCAGATCTCCACACATTTCCCGCACCTGCGGCAGATGTCGCACCGAAGGCACCTGGCAGCCTCCCTCCGCACGCTTTTTTCGTCATACCCCAGCTCTACCTGCTGGAACATGGTCCGCCGCCTGTCAACATTGAGCATGGGCATTTCAGGCCGCTTCAGGGTCATCTTTTGGCTGGCCGACATCTCCATGGCAGGCTCCATGCGGTGCCGGACCGGTGTTCTTGGCACCCTGGGCTGGGGAATATTGTTCAGGAACCTGTCCATGGATTCCGCCGCCCGCTTGCCGCCGCCGATGGCTTCGATCACCGTGGCCGGGCCGGACACGGCATCCCCGGCGGCAAACACCCCCGGCATGGCAGTTGCCATGCTGGCATGGTTTACTTCAATGGTTCCCCTGCGGGACCAGTTGACACCGTCAAAGCCTTCCATTCCATCATCATCCACATACTGCCCGATGGCGCTGATCACCGCATCGGCCGTAAGGTCAAATTCCTTGCCCAGTATGGGAACCGGGGAGGGCCGGTCAGAGCCCTCTTTGGTGATCAGCTCGGCCTTGATGCAGGCAAGAGTTGTGGCCCGGCCATCCTCTCCTGTGACTGCCCTGGGGATGGTTAAAAATGCAAACTCCACCCCCTCTTCTTCGGCCTGTTCCACCTCCTCGATATCCGCCGGCATCTGGCTCCTGGACCGCCGGTACACAATGGTGACCTTTTTCGCCCCGAGCCTGAGGCTGGTCCTTGCCGCATCGATGGCAACATTTCCGCCGCCGATGACCGCCACATGGTCTCCAGGGGAATGGTGGTCGCCCAGGGCAACGTCTTTTAAAAACTCTACAGCATCCAGAACTCCGGAGAAATCGTCTTCTCCCGGGATTCCGAGATTCCAGGACTTGTGGGCACCAATGGCGATGAAAAACGCCTCATACCCCTCCTTTTGCAGCCCCTCGAGGGTGACATCCCGGCCGAACCGGGTGTTGTAGGAAAATTCAACGCCCAGCTCTTCAATCATGGCCACTTCCCTGTCAATCACCTCCCTTGGCAGTCGGTACCGGGGAATTCCCACCATGAGCATCCCCCCGGAGACGGGCAGGGCCTCAATAACCCGCACCCGGTACCCCATCAGGGCAAGGTAGTAGGCCGCGGAGATCCCCCCGGGCCCTGCCCCGACAACGCAGACCTTCCGGTTGTTGCAGGCCTTTTTTTCGGGATTCTCATACGCCCGTTCCGACATGGCCCTTTCCGCTGCAAAGGCCTTTAAAAATTTAATGGAGATGGGGGTGTCAATCCTGGCACGGACACACATCATCTCACAGGGTCTGTTGCAGACAAGCCCGCAGACCCAGGGCAGGGGGTTGTCATGCCGGATCACTTCAATGGCCCGGGCATCCTCGCCCCTGGCAATGAGGCTTAAGTAGGTGGGCACATCTATCCCCGCCGGACAGGCCATCTGACAGGGTGAAGGGGCCAGTTTCCCGCAGTCGTGGGAAGGGCAGTTGTGTGAGGCAATGTGGTTTTCAAACACCTCCCTGTGGTTATCCAGGATATCACTGACAAAACTGCCGGCCTGGGGGTTCTTCACATCACCGGGGGCATCGAAATACTCCTTGACCAGAGCGTCAATGGCTGCGAGGTGATTACCACCGGCAGCGCCCTCGGCAATCTCTTCGATGAGCACAAGAAGCTGCTCAGCAATTCTTCTCTCCCTGGGATCGGTTAAAAGGCCTGAACTGATCTGTTCAGAAAGATAAATAATGGTTTTTCGCACCGGACAGGTTGGTTGTGACATTTCCACTCCTTGCAATACTAGAAACTGCTTTTTTCAAGGGCGGCAACGGATTCAGCATGGCGCTGCCGACGAATCTGTGTCATCTCCTCGACACTGCCGAATTTCAGGCAGCCGGTGGTGCAGGTGGTGACACAGGCAGGATCAAGCCCCTGGTCGATCCTCTCCATGCAGTAGTCGCATTTTTCCACCTTGCCGGTATCGGGGTTCCACTGGGGAGCCCCCCAGGGACAGGCGGAAACACAGGTTTTGCACCCCACGCACAGATCACTGTCAACATAGACAATGCCGTCTTTTTCCCTCTTGCGCATGGCGCCGGTGGGACAGGCAGAGACGCACCACGGGTCCTCGCAGTGAAAGCAGGGCATGAAAATAAAGGATATTTTGGGCAGACTGCCAACGAATTTCGGACCCACCTGGATGATCTGACAGGGTTTCGGCCCCTTGGGAAGATTCTTGTTGGACTTGCACTGGATCTCGCAGGCATGGCACCCAATGCACTTTTTTATATCCTGGAACAGATAGTATTTACTCATTCAAAGCCTCCGGTATATACACAGATTGTTGATTTAAGGGATCTGGAAGAAAATAATATACGTATATTGCGCAAGATTTTTGTTCGTCTTCAAGGCGCGGTAATGGGGGCATATTGAAATATGTCCCATTGGCGCAACGCAGGAGACGGGCAAAAAGACAAGCAAGATGCGTGGATTATTTTTTGGAAGATCCCTAATATGGTTGCCTGATTCGATTTCATTTAAAGGGGGGTCACCGCTACAAAGGTGTCGTGAAAGGCAGGACTTCCGCCAATCTTATCGTATAGATTCTCCTGGAGCAGTGCATCGGAGAGTCCCCGGTTAAATGAGCGTTCCGCCTTTTTTGCCGTGTGCCCGAAACCGTGGAGCATGAAAACCGCTTCCGGGTGAATCAGGTCTGTGACAAAGGCTTTGATCTGCCCCCTGCCGCAGGAAGAGGCCACCTCCACAACATCGTTGTCCTTGATGCCAAGCTCACCGGCCTTTGTTGTATTGAGCCAGAGGCAGTTTTCACTCTCCAGCTCGTTGAGGTAGGGGACATTCTGGGTAGAAACATGGGTGTGGATGGGAGACCGGCCAACCACCAGACGGAGTTTATTGTCCGACCGCCGGGGGATGGGTTCGTATACCGGAAAGGACTCAAAACCGGCCTCTTCCAGCAGCGAAGATTTAAATTCAATTTTTCCAGATGGGGTCTTGAAGGGAAGGTTGTCCCGATCCCAGAAGATCTGGTCGGACCCATAGGCCACAAAGCCCTTTTCTTCAAAATCCGCCATGGTAAAACCGGTGCCGTCAAGCTGCCAGTTTACCAGCTCTTCCATGGTTTCATAGGGGAAATAATCCCCTATTCCCAGTTTTTCACCGATCTTTTTCAAAATCAACGCCCCTTCCATGGTGTCGTATCTTGGCTCCATGGCTTTTTTCCGCAGAAACATCTGGGGCTTCAGCCCGTTCATCTGCTGGATGCAGTCGGTACGTTCAAGAAAGGTGGATTCCGGGAGAACCACATCAGAATACCAGGCAATGTCCGAATGGTTGATATCTATGGTGACGACAAGATCCAGCTTGTCCAGGGCCTTTCTCGTCCGGTTTGTATCTGGCATGGACATGAGGGGGTCAATGCGGTAGGCGATCAGCGCCTTGACGGGATAGGGATCCTCGTTGAGCACCGCATGGGGAAAGATCTGAGCCACGCCGTGGTTGGTGTCGGGAAGGGGGAAATCATCGGTGCCGGCCTTGTCAAACCGCGGCACATCGATTTTGGGGAAATCCTGGCTGACGAGTTTTCTGGCAGCCTTGCCGCCAGCCTCGCCGGGTCCTTTTTTGAAAAAGATGCCCCCCTTTGCCTCAACACTGCCCATGAGGGCGTTGAGCATCAGTATGGAGCGGCGCATGTAGATCTCATTGACATGGTGGGCGCCCCGATACCCAAAATGGAAAATCACCGACGGCTTTGCCTTGCTGGTCTCCCTTGCAAGGGCGACAATCTCTTCGGCAGCAATGCCGGTCTCCTGCTCGGCCCACTCAGGGGGATAGGCCTCCACAAACTCCTGGAGCTCTTTCAGGCCGTGGACCCATTTCGACACAAAGGGTTCATCGTAGAGCCGCTCTTTTAATATCACGTGGATCAGGGCATAATTCAGGGCGAGATCGGTGCCCGGCCGGATCATCCAGTATCGGTGGGCCTTGGAAGCGGTCTTGGTCACCCTGGGATCGATATAGGTGATCTTTGCCCCGTTTTCCACGGCCTTCATCAGGGTATTGACCTCTTTCAGGGAAATGGATTCAAAAATATTTCTGCCGTAAAGCACAATGTGTTTTGTGTTGCCGTAATTGATCCCTATCTGTCCGTCGGTGTACCCGAACAGCGAGCGGCAGGCGGTATTGACCGAGCCCTTGCACAGGGCGTCGTGGGAAAAATAGTTGGGGGATTTAATGGCCTTCAAAAAGGTTTTACTGACATGGGTGGCAAGCTGAGCCCTTTCGCCCAGGACAACACTGTGGCCTCCGTGTTTCTCAATGATCTCGGAGAGCCGATCGCCCACATAATCGATGGCCTCTTCCCAGGAGGCCTTCCGCCAGTTACCGGACCCCCGCTCACCCACCCGGATCATGGGGGACTGCAGTCTCTGGTCATCGTAAAGCAGGGATTTACCGGCGGATCCCCTTGGACAGAGGCTGCCGTCTATCCCTGCAACATTTTTATTGCCCTCGATCCAGTCGACATGCCCGTTTTTGACCTTCACCTTAATGGGGCACCTCACCGAACACATGAAACACAAACTGTAAACGTCTTTATCCATAATTCACTGCCTCCTTTAGCAAGCTGATATTTTCCGCATTCGTTTATTCCAAGTCATCCTTGCCATAACCATGCCACCACCTTAAAATTCTAAAAAGTTCACAACCAGTTTACAAACAAAAAGCTGAATTTTAAAAGAAAAAAAATATTTCTTATTTTTTATAGAGAGAAAGACGTTGGTTTTCCAACCGTCAGGAACCTGATGTAACAATCCGGTGGAAAAAAGAAAGAATCCTTGTGATATCAGGACTTTCGGGGAAAAATGTCCGGCAGGGAGGTAAAAAAAATTGCGCAATAAAAATACTGCACTGCACCTTTTTTATTGCACGAACATCTCTTCCCGGGGATCAATCCTTGATGCGGATCGCCTCGTCCAGGTTTTTCAAAAATATGTCCAGGACCGCCGGATCGAAGTGTGAGCCGCCTCCCCTTTGTCATCGGGCGTCAGTTTGCCCGGTTTGAGAAGGACATGGAATAATTACTGTTGCGTTTTGCCTGATGTCTTGTCCAAAACCTCCCGCAGCTTCACGGTCATGTCAGCCATTGAAAAGGGCTTTTGAATAAAGGCCACCCCTTTATCCAGAATTCCCTGGTGGGCAATGACGTTGGCGGTGTAGCCGGACATGAACAACAGTCTTATGTCAGGGTAAAGCGCGGTGATCTGTCCGGCAAGGTCACGGCCGTTCATCTCCGGCATGACCACGTCGGTCATAAGCAGATCAATGACGCCGGAATGGTTTTTTGCCTTTTCCAGGGCCTCTGCCGGTGTGGCTGCGGTGAAAACGGTATACCCTTTCCTTTCAAGCATCATCCGGGTCATCCTGAGAATAGACGGTTCATCCTCCACCAGCAGGATGGTTTCACTTCCCCCGGCAGCTTTTTTTTTCTCAAAAACCGCCTTGTCAGCGTCTTCATCGGCAACTAGCCGGGGCAGATAGATTCTGAAGGTGGACCCCTGTCCGGGTTCGCTGTACACATTTATGAAACCGTTATTCTGTTTTACAATGCCATACACCGTAGCAAGGCCCATGCCAGTGCCTTTGCCCACATCCTTGGTGGTGAAAAACGGCTCGAAGAGATTCTCCAGGGTTTCTTTGTCCATTCCGCTGCCGGTGTCACTGACCGTTAGCAGCACAAAATCACCGGGAACAAAACCCGCATGGTCACTGCAATACTGCTCATCAAATGACTTTCTTTGGGTTTCTATGGTGAGTTTGCCCACTCCGTCAATGGCATCCCTGGCGTTGACACAGAGATTAACCAGAATCTGGTCGATCTGGGTCGGGTCCATTTTCACCGGCCACACATGGGCAGCCGGCTGCCAGACCAGGTCGATGTCTTCTCCGATAAGCCGGCGCAACATATTGAGCATATTCTCCACGGTATTGTTCAAATCCAGCTGTCTGGGAGAAATGGTCTGTTTTCGGGCAAAGGCCAGCAGCTGCTTTGTGATATCCGCAGAACGTTGTGCTGCAGCTTGAATTTCTTTCAGGTCGGAATAGAGATCATGATTTTCATCTGCCTGGAGCAATGCCAGTTCAGTATGTCCAAGAATAACCCCCAGCATGTTGTTGAAATCATGGGCCACACCACCGGCCAGCCGGCCCACGGATTCCATCTTCTGGGCCTGGTAAAGCTGGGCCTGGAGCTTTTTCTGTTCCATTTCCGCCATCCTGCGCCGGGTATCGTCGTACATGGCCACAACTGCGCCGATTATCCTGCCGGTGTTACCGGTCAGCTTCTGTCCGCTGCAGATCATATAATGGGGCGTACTGTTCCGGGGGATCACCACGATTTTTGTATCCCGGACCTGTTCACCCTGGAGGGCACGGTACAGAGGAATCTCTTGTACAGGCAGCGGGGTAATGCCATCGTTCCTGAACAGATTATAGTACTCAGACCACTGCTCCGGCTTAATGGGCTGCTCCGGCAGACCATGGAGCTTTCGTGCCGCTTCATTGAAACGGACAATCGCACCGTTTTCATCGCAAATGACAATAACTTCTTCAATATTGTCAAATACGGCGGTTAGAAACCGCCGTTCATTTTCAAGGGCGGTTTCCATCTTCTTGCGGTGTGTGATATCCATATGGGTACCGACAACTCTGACAGGCTTCCCTTTGGCATCTTTATACAAGTTCGACCTGGAGAGAATATGAACCCAGTGCCCGTCTTTATGCCGCATCTCGAACTCTACCTCAAACCGTTCGCGCTGACCTTCCACCACCTCCTGCATTATCTGCCAGGATTTTTCCACATCCTCAGGCCTGGTCAATTTTTCCCAGACCGAAAAATCATCCGGCAGTTCATCCGGTTCATAGCCGAGAAGGCGTTTCCACCCAGGAGAATAATAAATATCCCTGGTTTCCAGGTCCCATTCATAGACACCTTCTCTGCTGGCATCCATGGCTAATTTGAACCGTTCTTCACTTTCCTTCAGGGCCTTTTCCGCACGCTTTTTATCAGTGATATCCCGGATGTTTGCAATGTGCACGGCCCTGTTGGCAAGGCAGAAATGTTGAGAAGTGACTTCCACTGAGATTAACCCGCCATCTTTTGTCTGGTAGACCCGTTCCTGTTTGGATACCTTTTGCTTACACCTCCTGCGGGTCTCTTCAGGGGTCGTGGACAGATCAGCCATTTTCATGGACAACAGTTCTTGGGAGGAATAACCGAATAATCGGGAAGCTTTTTTATTACACTCCAAAATCCGGGTGTTATTGTTGTCTACCAAAAACATGGCATCCACGCCCATGTTAAAAAGCAGGCGGTATTTTCCCTCACTTTGTCGGAGTGTGGTTTCCGCCTGCTTTCGTTCGGTAATATCATGAAATATACAGTGGGTCTGCTGAAAATCGCCATTTTTATTTCTGCTTATATTTCCGGTCAAAGAAACTTGAATGATATCTCCGTTTTTTTTGACCATCTCGAACTCAGCCCCTAAAATTTCACCAATGGACTTAAACCCCGGAAAATTTTCTCTGAAATGATCCCGCCAGTCAGGATGTATAAAATCAGCAAAGGATTTGCCGATCACCTCTTCTCTGGTATATCCGAGGGTCTCCAGCCAGATTTGATTGACAGCAATATAATGGCCGTTTTCATCCAGTGACTGATAACCGAGGGAGGCTTTTTCGTAAACCCGCAACATTTCTCTGGAAAATTCGAGTTCTGATTCAATTTTTTCCAGTTCCTGAACCCGTCTTTCCAATTCTTCATAAGTGGGTTTTAATTTCATATTGGACCTCTATTATGTCCGAAGCATGTAAATAATTATTGGCTCTTTTCCATGGAGCTTTCAAACAAGACTCTGCATTTTTCTTCGCTCTTTTTCAATGCCGCATCGGTCCGGTTACGATCGGTGATATCTTGGAATTAAATGAGACCCGATCAAATGTGAACATCGGGCTTGGTCATAACATCGGCCATTCGTCACATTTTGCGGGCCAACGGGGTCAGGCTTTTGTTATTGACGTTATCGGCCAGAACAGCACTGTCAAACCATAAAGCACACGATAATGTTAATAACGAAAGCCTGACCCCACCCCAGGGTGGCCGATGTTATGACCAAGCCCTGAACATCTCAACCCTCC
>JAWOGI010000319.1:0-5166 GCA_046496975.1 Desulfobacteraceae bacterium
GGATAAAATTTTTTAAAGGCAACCACTTTTGTGGCAACGGGTTTATCAAACCGTCCGGAACCGTTGATCTCCTCGATGGCAGCCAGGGCCTGACGTTTCTGCTGTTCATCGTGGTAAAACAGGGCAGACCGATACTGGTCTCCCCGGTCAACAAAGGACCCTGAATCATCCGTCGGGTCGATCTGGCGGAAAAACGCATCGACAAGAGCGCCATAGGATATCTTTTCAGAATCAAACCGGACCTGAACCGCTTCGTAATGGCCGGTTTTGCCGGAACTTACCGCTTCATAGCCGGGGTTCTCCTCCTCCCCCCCGGAATACCCTGAAACAGCTTCAGCAACCCCGTCAATCTTTTCAAATCCCGCTTCGATGCACCAGAAGCACCCTCCGGCAAAGGTTGCCGTTTCCAATTGGCTGTTTTTGTCCATTTTTTCCTCCCCATTGCTTTCGTAACCTTTCGTGCCTGCCATGGTGAAACCAGGCAGCAGAATTGCTGCCAACAGCAACAAAAGGCATATTTCTCCCAGTTTTTTCATCATCCCCTCTCCTCTCTCGGGTGTCCCCAGACTTTTTATTTCATTGACGGGTCGTTGTAATAACCCCCCAGGGTGGCCGATGTTATGACCAAGCCCTCTTTGAACGACCATTGCCGCCGAGGAATTTTTCCCGGGATCAGCAAGGGGTCCAAAGGTCAGCTGCTTACCAACTGTGCACGATTCGAGCCAGCCCTGTCATGAAAAAGCAACCACTGTGTCACCCAACAGTCGCCTCTGCCATCCACTGTTTAACAATGGCCCTGTCTTTTTCCTCCATGGCGGTAATTCGCAGTTTGCAGCGGTTTTTCTCCCCGCCGGCCTGACACTCAGTGCATTTGGCGTAGATCGCTTCAAAGCAGTGGGCCTCAAGGCAGAAGTCGAATTGTATCTTCACGTCGGTAAAAGGATCAAGGGAGCGGCTGGTCACCACCTCCATCCTGTGATCGTCCATGGAGACGGTCTCGCCAAAGAGAGAAACGGGATCAATGGCCTTGTTTCTGACAATCCAGCACTGAAACGGAAGGCTGATCTCAAGCCCATTTTGACGGGGCAACGAAACAAGCACCCTCAAGTCCCGGCCCCTGGTGGTGATGGCAGTTACACTGTAAAATACCAGGGGCTTTTTCATCCCCTTCATCATCTTGGTTTTGGCAGGCCCGGCAGTGACAAGGGATGCCACCTCCCTGTATGTGGTTTCCCCCAGCAAAACCTGGCCTCCGAGACTGTTTGCCTCGATGCGGGAAGCCCTGTTCACCGTGTCCCCAACAATTCCGTACTTCATCCGCAGAGGGGAACCGATATTGCCCAAAATGACCTCGCCGGTGTTGATGCCGATGCCCATCTCAAGGGGTAAAAATCCCTGGTCGGCCAGCTTGCTGTTCAGATCGGCAAGGCTGTTCTGCATCTCAACTGCACAGACCACGGCCCGCTCCGGGTCATTGTCATGGGGGTCGGGGGCACCGAACACGGCCAGCACAGCATCTCCGATGATTTCGTCAATGATGCCGTCGTGCCTGAGAATGATGGTTGACATCCGTTCAAGGTATTGGTTGAGCAATTGCACCATCTGCCGGGGATCCCTTGATTCCGACAGGCTGGTAAACCCCCTTAAATCGGACATGAGTACGGTAACGGTTCGCCGGCTGCCCCCGAGCTCCTGCCCCTGGGGAGAGGAGAGGATTTGGTCCACCACTTTTTCGGAAAGATAACGGCCAAAGGTCTTCTTGACCAGGTCAACGAGCTTCAGACGCTGGTTGGAAACGGCGATGATCCGGTTGAGCATGGAGGTTCTTGAAGAGACAATACCGGCAATTTCGTCTGGAGGCTTTTCTTTGAGAGTGATGCCGGGATCCCTTGAAAAATCAGCTTCAATCTCTCGGTTGGCCCTGGCAATGGCTTCCAGGGGGGCAATGATCTTATGGGTCAGAAAGCGCTTGAGGGTCACCATCATAAAAGCTATTATGATGACCACCAGGAGCATGATTCTTACGGCATACCAGAAGAGATCGGCCATACCGGCATCTTCGGCGACCCACCGGTAAAACAGGGAGTAGACCAGCAGCACCCCTTCAATGAAAAGAATCCGCCAGAACACCCCCTTCAACAGAATGGTCCTGACACTGTTGTTTTTTATGGTTTTCTTTCCCATGTCACCTGCCAAATTTAAGGCACTTCAAGGGCCATTGCCCAATACCCCAGTCCAAACCGGTCGTCAGCATGACCGAATTTTTCAGCTGGTGGAGTTGCCCTCTTTCCAGAAGGGAGACATGGCCCGAAGTCTTGCAATGACATTTTCCATGGTTGTGATGATATGATCCATCTCCTCTCTGGTGTTGTAATGGGACAGGGAAAAGCGGATGGAACCGTGGGCCGATTTGTACGGCACCTCCATGGCCATGAGCACATGGGAGGGCTCCAGGGAGCCGGAAGTACAGGCAGACCCGGACGACGCGCAGATCCCCTCCTGGTCCAGCAGAAGAAGGATGGACTCCCCTTCAACGGCATCAAACCCGATGGAGAGGGTGTTGGGAAGCCGCTGCTCCAGATCTCCGTTGACCGAACAGGCCGGAATCCTGGCCATAAGACTTTCCTGGAGATAATCCCGAAGCTCTCTCACCCGGGTATCCATCACAGAAAGGGTCTTCCTGGCAAGCTCGCAGGCTTTGCCCATGCCGACAATAGAAGCGCTGTTTTCCGTGCCGCCCCGCCTTCCCTTTTCCTGGTGACCGCCGATGAGGAATGGCGAGAACTTAAATCCCTTTTTCACGTAAAGCACGCCAATACCCTTGGGAGCATGGATTTTATGGCCGGAAAGGGAGAGCATGTCAACAGGGACTTTTCTCACATCAATGGGCACCTTGCCGGCTGCCTGGACCGCATCGGTGTGGAAGAGGATGCCCTTTTCGCCTGCCTTTTCTGCAATGGCTTCAATGGGAAAGAGAACCCCGGTTTCGTTGTTTGCCCACATCAGAGAGACCAGCGCGGTATCCTCTGTCATGCTCTTGTAAAGGAGATCAAGATCCAGAACCCCTTTTTTGTTTACCGGAACAAAGGTGACCTGGTATCCATGCCGTTTTTCCAGGTGCTGGTACAAATTTTTAACAGCTGGATGCTCCACATTGGAGGAGATGATGTGCTTTTTCTCCGGCGCAGCTTCAAGGGCGGCACGGATGGCTGCGTTGTCGCTCTCCGTTCCGCAGCTTGTAAATATGATCTCTTCGGGATGGGCATTGATCAGGTCTGCCACCCGCTGCCGGGCCTGTTTAATCTTTTTTCCCACCTGGTCGCCAAAGGTGTGCATGGAAGAGGGATTGCCGTACAGCTCCCCGAAAAAGGGCAGCATCTCCTCTACCACCTCATCGGCGACCTTTGTGGTGGCGTTATTGTCCGTGTATGTAATTTTCATTGCCCGGCCTATCCTTTCACCTTAACAGATTCAATGAGCTCTTCGATCCTTTCAAGACAGCCGCCGCAGCCGCCGCCTGCCTTGAGGTAGTCGGTGACATCTTCAGTGGTTTCAAGCCCCTTTGTCTTGACAGCGTCAAGGATCTCAAGGTCGGTCACTTCAAAACATTCGCAGACCATCTCTCCGGGTTTTTCCATGATCTGGACACCCCGGTAATCGGCAATGGCCTTTTTCAAGGCAGACTGTCCCATGACGGAACAGTGCATCTTCTCCTTCGGCAGTCCGCCAAGGTAGTCTGAGATATCGTCATTGGTGACCTTTGCCGCGTCATCCAGGGTCATGCCCTTGATGATCTCCGTCAGGGCCGAGGAGGAGGCCACTGCGCTGGCGCAGCCAAAGGTCATGAAGCTGACATCAACGATCCGTTCACTCTCATTGACCTTTAGAAACAGCTTCAGGGCATCCCCGCAGTTTAAAGAGCCTGTCTCCCCAACACCGTTGGCATCTTCGAGCTCCCCCACGTTCCGTGGATTCAAGAAATGTTCCTTCACCTTGTCTGTATATTCCCACATAATTGCCTCCCTGGTCGAAGCCCTTGAGCAGGGCTGTTATTTTTAATTCACAAACAACATACTACAACGTGGTAGAATGTCAATGATCCGGCATTTTTTTTATCACTGAACAGGTACGGCAATGGTGAATTCGGTAAACTCTCCCGGTCTGGAATCCACCCGGATCGTGCCGTTGTGTTTTTTTACCGACCGCTGGGCAATGAACAGCCCGAGACCGGTACCCATGGACCCCTTGTCTGAGTAAAAAAGGGAAAAGACCTCTTTCTGGTATTCCCTTGCAAGACCCTTGCCGTTGTCCCTGATTTTGAAGACAATATCATCCCCGGTCAGCTCAACGCTGATCTCGATGGTCAATTGGTTTCTGATATTTTTTACCGCCTTGCAGGCATCCACGGCATTTTCAAGAATCGCCAGCAGAGCCGAAAAAAGCACCTGCCTGTCAATTTCGATGACGGCGCCGGAATTGGGTTTCAGGCTGTCCAGCACAAGGGCAATACTGTTTTTTTTCATCTTGTTGTCCATGACGGTGACAAGTTCCTGGACAAAATCGAACACATTGACCTTCTCCCGTGCCAAAGGACGGTCCTTTGAATGCATGAGAATGTCCAGCACCATTTTCCGTATCTGGGCGATCTTTTCCCTGGCAATATCCCATCCGTCCTGGATCAGCTGCATATCCTTTTTTTCAATGCCCGACGAAATCAGATACTGGCCTCCGTCAAGCCCGGTCAACATCCCCTTTATTCCGTGGGAGATGGACGAGATGTGGAGGCCAAGGGCTGCCAGGTGTTCCTGGAGCTGGTGTACAACGGTAACATCCGTGGTCATCTCCATGACGTGCTCCACCCTGCCGCCGGCATCACCAATGGCCGAACTCTGGAGGAAAAGGTTCCGTACATTGCCATCTTCAAGGGTGACATCTATTTCCGCGGTATGGTTCCTGCCGTCCTGAAAGGTTTTTCTCACCGGACAGTTGTGATAGGGCTCATCCAGCTGCTTGAATGTTTTGTAACAGCACCTGCCTGTGACATCTCCGAACTGCTTCTGGATCTGTTTGTTGCATTCAACAATCCTGAAATTTCTGTCAACAATGGAGATAAATGCCGGGGATTCATTGAACAGCTGGACATACCGTTTTTCTGAGGCCTCAAGC
>JAWOGI010000391.1:0-12821 GCA_046496975.1 Desulfobacteraceae bacterium
AAACCCACAGAGAACATTGAATTAAAAGCCTCTGACTATATTGACGTCAAACCCGCGGATTATGTCGACTGGCGATCCCCCGACTATTTTGAAATGCAGAAAAAGGTGACGGAAAAAAGGAGCGAAAAGAACAGCGAACTGCGCAACCAGCTGGAGCAGCAGCTCTATTTCATGGTTCCCGAAGAGTGCCGGAACTGGTGTATCCCGAAAACCGCCCTGCTTGACGTAGAACCGTACAAAGAGATGATAAAGCATGCCAAAGAGAAAAAAATCGACATGATGGTGCTGGGAATTCGGGGCCACACCCTCTTGAACAAGCTGCTGGTCGGTTCTACCACAGACCGTATCATCCGGGATTCGCCCTGCCCTGTGCTGGCGGTCCGACAGGTCGAATAGACCCAATCTGGTCGAACCAGAACCCAAGAGGCTTTCTGATTTTCCTGCCAAAATAACACGAAAATCAGAGACAAGAAACGAATGAACCCCCCCGGGGAAATCCCCCGGGGGGCCCAACCGGTTTCGGGTCTTGATCATCATACGGCCCATGGCGTTGAACTCCCACTGAAGTAACACTGACGTGCCACTAAAGTCTGGTTTACGTTGCCCCAAGAACCAGGGGATTCTGCCAAAGTTGCCATCGATCCCTATGGCCCTGCCCTATTCCACCAGGAGGTTGTCTCCGGGGTAAATCTTTGATTTCTCGGTGAGTTTATTGAGTTTTCGCAGTTCATCAACGGAAAGGTCATGCATTCTGCCGATGCTGTAAAGGGTATCCCCTTTTTTTACCGTGTACAGAACTGATTTGCCTTGACCGGATTTTACCGCGGTTTTAACCGGCTTGCTCTTTTTATCAACAGCCGGTTTTTTAAGGGTGATCTTTTCAACCTTGTCGGTTTTTCTGTCAACCGCACTCACCTGTTTGGAAAGGCTGGACATCTTGTTTTCCATTGCCGTCAACCGCTGGGCAAGGGTTTCAAACTTTACCGACAGGGCCGCTTCTACCCGCTCCACCCTGGCGTTGTAGCTCTCAAGCAGGCGGGAGACCTCCTTTGTGTCCGACAGGTTCTCCGCATCCAATCCCTGGTTGTCCAGAATGGCTTCAAGCCTGTCAAGGCGTTTTTCCAGGGCCTGGGCCCCCTGATCTTTGACCGGAGAAGGCTTTTTTTCATCCTCAGGCGAGGAAAAAAAGATAAAAAAAACAATTAACGTCAACAGTCCTGCGCCGAGCAATACCAATGACAGCTCGCTTTTCTTCAACATGGATCTTCCCCGGCCTTCACCGGAAGCATGCGAGGAGACCTTCCTGTTTTCCTTTTCACTCAATTTTTCATTGCCCATTGCTGTTCTCCTGTTACATCATAAAAGTTGGCCCTGATCGTAACACCGACCAAATCCGATGGTTCCTGCCCCTTCCGTCGCATGGCCTGTCCCATGATCAAGGCATATTTGGCAATTCACATCCTGCCTTGCCCTCCCAGGTTCTTGTGCAAGGCATCATGGCTGTTATACCATTGATAGCCATGCAACTCAACGGGTAAGAGCCAACAGAAAAAAGTGATTTCAAAGCATCTAAGCACTTGATCCTCCGGTATCAATGGTGTAGTATTCCTGAAACTTCCAGTGCCTTTCATATAAACTGCCATGAGCAGCTTGCTCACAACAAACCATGAAAGCCGTCAGTAAACAGCAGAAATTTCCTGGAAGCTGATTACTGATTACTGAAGGCTGATGGCTTTATTATTAAACAGGCAATTTTCATGCAAAAAACCAAGCAGATCCTTCAAACCCCCAGGCAGGTCGCCGGAGCCGCCACCTGCGGCCTTGTCATTGCGGCACTGCTGTTCGCTTTTTTCCCGGCAAAACGGGCAGAGGCACAGCAGGTGTTCACCAACAAACTCGGCATGCGGTTTGTCCTGATTCAAAGTGGACGGTTCCTCATGGGAAGCCCTGAATCAGAAAAGGGACGGGAGTGGCACGAAAAACGCCACGCCGTTACCATTTCGAAAAAATTTTTCATCCAGGAGACAGAGGTAACCCAGGGACAGTGGGAAAAGCTTGTGGGATTCAACCCGTCGGCCTTTCCCGAATGCGGAAAGAACTGCCCTGTGGACACGGTTTCCTGGGACCAGGCCATGGAGTTCATCAAAGTTTTGAACCAGTGGGAAAAGACCGACAAATACCGGCTTCCCACCGAGGCAGAATGGGAATACGCCTGCAGGGCCGGCACCAGCACCCCCTTTGCCGGCGGCGGGATCACTTATCTCTTCTGCAAGCCCGTTGATCCTGTTTTGAACAAAATGGGATGGTTTTGCGGAAATTCCGGGTACAAGAACCCCCCCGACGGACTGAGACCCCATCCTGTAAAGACAAAACAGCCCAACCGGTGGGGACTTTACGACATGCACGGCAATGTCCAGGAGTGGTGCCTGGATTCCTGCAAATGGCGCAGCATCTGGAAGGGGCGAGTGGGGGTTATCACAGACACCTACCGAAAAAACATTGTGGATCCCCTGTCAAAAAAAGGAAACCACAGAATAATCCGGGGAGGCGGATGGCACCAGAGTGCCCGGTACTGCCGCAGTGCCTACCGAAGTTATTACAAACCCAATGCAAAGCGCAACAGCCTCGGATTCCGCATTGTCCGGGAATATTGATCGTCCTGATCAGATCACTATTTGAGCAGATCAGCGTTGGTCAAAATGGGTCCAGAACACCTGCCGGATACGGTCTGTTTCATGGAATATTTCATGAAACGCCCCTGGAATGGAGACAAACCGGCAATTGGGCAGTTGCCCGCAAAGGCGTTTCTGGGCGGAAGTGGAAACAACAGCATCCTCTTCCGCACTGACCAGCACAATCGGTGTTTTGATGCCGGCGGTAAAGGCACGGCGCTTCACAAGATCAATGGAGTCAAAACTCGCCTTGAGCCAGCCCCAGGTCACACCGCCCAGGGCAAGGTCTGGATTTTCGGCGATCCCCTTCTTTTCCATTAAGAACCGTTCCGGGTCATGGGTGAGAATATTGCCTTTGAACGGGTTTTGTTCCGGGCAGTAATCCCTTCCCCCGAGCACATAGTGCCTGGAAAATCCTGCCGCACAGGCCTTTCTGGCCAGAAACCGCGCCAGAGTCCCCGGAAACGGAGCGGTGTTGATGTCAATCATGGGAGAGACCAGAAAGGCATTTTTAATGCTCCCCGGGTTGTTTCCCATGAACCGGAGAGCGATGTGCCCCCCCATGGAGTGGGCCACAAGGGTTACCGGAAGCCCCTCGGCTTTTACAAACCGGGTGTAAAACAGGTCAAGATCGTAGAGGTAATCTTCGTAATTTTCCACATACCCCTTGTGCCGGTTTGCCGTTTCACGGCAGGAAAGCCCCTGCCCCCGCCAGTCAAGGCTGAAAACCGTGTACCTTCGATGGACCAGCTCGGATACCACCTCATTGTATTTCTCCATGAACTCCGAACGGCCGTTGAGCAGGAGCACAACCCCTCTTTTACCGCCCGGTGCGGCTTCTGCTTTGCCGTACCGGATGGTGCAGCTGTTTTTTGACGTAAAACAATCCCACCGCAAACCGTTTTGGTGATGATCCGCCCATACGTTCCGAGGGGGGCCTGTCATGGGGTCACATATTCCGCGCCCACTCCCAGGTAGCCGGGGCGGCATTTCTCAACCGAAGCGCACCATTTTACCCGGGCATGGGCCATGACGGCAAACTTTCGGACATTCCCCGGATCTTCCTGCTCGGGCAACGCCCCTCCCCTGCTGTGGAGAAGCACAACCTCCCCGGGGACCATCTTTCTCAAAGTTTCAAAACTGAGGCCGCGATCGCTGTAGTTCCTAAGCCTCACAGAGTGGTAACTTCCTGTTTCAGGAAAGGCACAGATGAATCTTGCATCATGATCAATTCGCCTGCTTTTCCTGTTCTCCCTGGACGGATGCATAAAAACCTCCTTTTTTTAAAAAAAATTTGCCCTGGGGCTGAAAATATGAGATGAAAACCAGACAAGATACAAGAAACAGGATACAGGATACATTAACAAGAGACCCGAAACAGGAGACTGGACACAAAAAAGGTAGAACTCACCCCATGCCAAAACTTCTTGTAACAGCCGATATCCATGGCAGCTTCGGCGCGTGGACAACCATAAAAGAGCTCCTGGAGCCCCAAGACCACCTCGCCATTGCCGGGGACCTTTTTGACACCCGGTACGGCAACCCGGCAAATTCTGATTTTCAGCCCGATACCATCAAAAAAGAGCTGTCCGGGCTTAAAAACCCGGTGTACTATGTTTACGGCAATTGTGATGTACAGGCATTCTTCCCCGACCAGAAAAAGGATCTGATCTTTGATTTCATGGGAACCGAGATACTCCTCCACCATGGGCACAACTTTTCAACAAAAATCCCGGAGAGCACCCGGTTGGTCATCCAGGGCCACAGCCACATGGGCTCGCTGAAAGAGGAGGGCAGCAGGATCTTTTTTAATCCGGGCACCATTGCTGCGCCCCGGAACAGCCTTTACACCTATGGCATCGTTGAACACGACAAAGCAAAACTGATCAATCTAAAAACCGGCGACCCTGTCACCACCCTTGCCCTCTAACGTATCACCGGCCGCCTATCCTCCTCACCCGGGAGACCGGGCGAACCGGTTCAATGGGGCGGTTTTTTCCAGCTTCAGCAACTCAAAGGCTTGTGTTTCATCCATAAGACAACCCGTCTGTCAGAGGCGGCATTGCGAACCCCAATTTTTGCCCCCTTCCGTGCCCCCTTCCGTGGCAGTCACTCCACCCCATTGACCGCCACGATTAAAGGGGAAGATTTCCACGCATGATGAGCAGAGCAAGCTTGTGCATATACTCCCTCTTCTCTGATTCAGAATAGCCTGGCAGACTCTTGGATGTCATGACAATGCCTGCCAGAGAAGCAAAAAAAGCCCTGATATAAAGGGGTGAAACAGCGGCTTCATCCTTTGATGCCTTTTTGATCACCTGCTCGAACATGTCCAGGAATGAGATCTGAACATTGGCAAATTTCTTCCTGACACCCGGGGTTTCATCGGCCCGCAAAAGGAAATGGCACATCATCTGGAAGGTGGCTTCATTGTCCAGACAGTAATCCACCACGGCAATGGCAAACTCCTCAACTCCCTGGCCCTTTTTCATCCGGTCAATGAGAAGGGTTTCTATATGCTGAATGTCAAGCATCAGCGCTTCAATAAACAGATCGTCCCTGCTGGGAAAATAGCGATAAATCGAGGAGGCCGAAGCCCCTGCTTTTGCAGCAATATCCCGCATGCTGATATCCCAGAAGCTTTTTTCCTTGAAAAGCTCCATGGCAGCATCAATAATAATATCTTTCCTGACCTTTCTTTCATTCTCCCGCAAATCTGCAAAGGATGACGCTGGTTCCATGGGGTTATTTCTCCGTACCTGTTTTTCTGCATTTTCTGGCGAGATCCCCCAGGGCTAGATAAAACGCACCAACAGCCAGCTCAGCGCAATGATTTTCATGGGAGGGAAGTGTTTTCAAATGGGCAGCCACGTCTTCCGGGGTGATGTTCCAGGCCTGATCCACCCGGCTGTTCAAAGAGGCCAGATGCACAACGGCATTGGCGCAGGCGTTGGTGTTCACACACCCGTTGATATCATAGGAGATGGAATCCAGGTTTCCATCGTTTGCCATTACAAAAAACTCGATGGTATCACCGCAGTCACCGGTACGCTTTCCGTACCCATCGGGATTTTCCACCCTCTCCTGGTACTCTTTGGTCAGAGCCATTTCAAGGTATTCGTTTGAATGATCCTGCCAGAAATCTATTTTTTTATTTTCTGTCATATTCTTTAATCTTTTAATAAACGAAATTATAAAATTACCGTCATGCCCGGCGGTTTTGTACAAAAATGAATCATATCACCTGAACCGTAACTTTTCAAGCAGCAGAGAACAAAAACAGAAATTCCAATTTTGACAGAAGACAAAGACAACGGGGTCAGGCCTGACCCCTAACACGTGATACCCTCACCGCATTTTGCTTGAAACATGACAAAAATTCTGTAAGATATGAACCATTGGGCTTGGTCATAACATCGGCCACTTGCATTTGGCGGGCCAACGGGGTCAGGCTTTTGTTATTGACGTTATCGGACAGAAAAGCACAGACAAACCATAAAGCACACGATAATGTTAATAACGAAAGCCTGACCCCACCCCACAGACCCCGGCAGTGGACACACATTTAAAAAAAACAGGAGTAAAACCGTGTTTAATGTTTTTTTCATCGTTAAAAATTTTTTCATTCTGCTCCAGAAGGAAAAAATAGACAAGATCTTTTTTTTTGCAGTGATTATCCTCATCTGCGGCAGCCTGCTCCTGGCATTTTTTGAGCCGGGCATCGGCTTTACCGATGCCCTGTGGTGGTGCATTGTTACCATGGCAACGGTGGGTTACGGAGACATCTCTCCGGAAACCGCCGGCGGCAGGGCCGTTGCAATTTTTGTAATGATCGCCGGAATCGGGCTTTTGGGTGTTTTAACGGCAACCATTGCCTCGATGTTTATCGAACATAAATTCATGGAGAGAAAAGGAATGAAAAGAACAGACCTGTCAAACCACTTTATCATATGCGGCTGGAACTTCAGGGGGAGAACCATAATATCCGAAATCCGGGAAGATCCCAAATCCAGGGAGATGCCCATTGTGATCATTGCAGAGATGGATGAAAAGCCAGATCAAAGGGAAAAGGTGTTCTTTATCCGTGGTGAGACCGATGCTGAAGCCCTGGAAAAGGCCAATGCCAAAAAAGCCTATGCCGCCATTATCCTGGCCGATGAATGCCTCGGCTCCTATGAACGGGATGCCAAGACCATCCTCACCGCCATGACCGTTAAAAACGATGTGCCTGACCTGTACACCTGCGTCGAACTTATGGATTCCAAAAACATGGCCCACTGCAGAATGGCAAAGGCCGATGAAATCATTGTCGTGGGGGAACTCTCCACCAACCTCCTTGTCCAGGCGGCACTGGACCACGGCATCACCCGCCTTGTCAGTGAACTTGTCAGCAACCAATACGGAAATGACCTTTACAAAATGGCAATGCCGTCTTATCTTGTTGGGAAATCGTTTTTCCATGCAATGTGCCATCTCAAAGAGAAAAAGAACATCCTCTGCATCGGGGTTGAAGACAGAACAGGTTCCACCCTGCTTGCCAACCCGGACAACGATTATGTTCTCAAAGAGGAGGACCAGCTTGTAACCATTGCCCTGGAAAGGCCTGAGATATGATCAGCGCACCACTGGCTGAAACCCGGGATGGACATAAACCGCCACCCCGGAAAAACGAAACGCACAGAACCGGCTGGATCAAATTGGTTGAAACCGGCCTGAAACCTTGCAATAAAGGCCTCAACACCCGGAGTACAGCGGATACCACAAACCAGCGCTGTCAACTTTACGCAACAGAGGCCAAAACGATCAGGGAGACCCCTATGAAAGACAAATTCAACCTTGTAAAATCATTTCTCTATGAAATGGAGATCTCCATCATCAAAGAGGACGAGGCAGAGGAGCTTGTCATCGTTGAAGATGAGGAGAACGGGATTAAAAACCTGGTTATCGACTGTGAACCCCCTATTGTGGTGATCGAACAGCTCATCATGAAAGTTCCGGCCCAGACGGAAAAATTGTACAAGCGCCTGCTCCAGCTGAACCGAGAGCTTGTCCACGGAGCGTTTACACTGGATGACAATGAAAATTTCATCATTTTCCGTGACACCCTGCAGCTGGAAAACCTTGACAGAAACGAATTAGAAGGTTCCATTCACGCCTTGAGCCTTGCCCTTTCCGAGCACGGCTCAGAGCTTCTGGAATATTCCAAACACTAAGGAGAAACTAAAATATGTCATTCTTTAAACGCTTATTTAAAGTTGGAGAGTCCCAGGCCCATTCCATCGTTGAAAAAATGGAAGATCCCGTAAAAATGACGGAACAGGGCATCAGAGACCTCAAAAACGACCTGTCGGCTGCCATGTCAAGCCTTGCCCAGGTAAAAGGCATTGCCATCCGGACAAGAAAAGAGGCCGATAAAAACAAAAACCTTGCCAATGATTACGAGCGGAAGGCCATGATGCTTCTCCAGAAAATCGAAAGCGGTGCAATGGATTCCGCAGAAGGGGAGCGCCTTGCCACAGAAGCTTTGAACAAAAAAGAGGAAAACAGCAAAGACGCGGAGAGGCTCGCTGCAGAAGCCCAGGAGCACGAGAAGAGGGCAAACGACCTCCAGTCAAAGGTGAACAAGCTCAAGGGGACCATCACATCCTATGAAAATGACCTGATCACATTGAAGGCCAGGTCAAGGACAGCAGCCTCGACAAAAAAGATCAACGCCCAGATGGCAAGCATTGATTCCTCTTCCACCATCGGCATGCTTGAAAAGATGAAGGCAAAAGTTGAAGAGGATGAATCTCTGGCCCAGGCCTATGGAGAGGTGGCAGGCAGTGAATCCTCGGTGGACGGCGAGATCGATGCCGCTTTGAACAGCCAGGGCAGTGCATCGGCAGCCAACAGTCTTTCCGACCTAAAAAAAAGGATGGGGTTATCCTCATAACCTCGAACACCCATGGGACTCAAAGATTTTTTCACCAGCAGATTTAAAAAAGAACCAGAGACCGTTGACCCGATCTCCCAGCTCTTTCTTGCCGATCTGAAAAAGGGATATTTCGTGGATTACGATTTAAAGAGCTGGGAGGTGGTCTCGGAAAACAGGTATGACTGGGGGTCTGACGATCTCACCTACGAGTGGCAGATTGCCACCCACGACGAGACCCTCTTCCTGGAAAGGGAACCGGATGACGAAGACTTCTGGACGGTAAGCAGTAAAATACCCTTCCAGAGCCTGGACAGCCAGGTCCGTCACCAGCTGACCAAAACGGAAACAGCCCCTGAAACCATTCTCTTTGAAGGGACCACGTATTACCTGGACGAAAGCGGCGGCGCCCTGTTTTACCGGGACGACAGCCAGACAGGCAAGGAGGTGTTCAAGTGGGATTACTGCGACGACAGTGAAACCCTCTGGCTCACCGTGGAGCAGTGGGGGGAACCCGACTACGAACTCTCCAAAGGAAAAACCGTCCAGGAGTACCAGTTCTCAAACATACTGCCCAATGCCTGACGCTGCATGCTGACACCGGTATTGACTATGCCGGGCAAATTCTGGCAGAATAAAAACAAAGAAAGAAAAAAAGAAAGTCGGCCTGGGCGCCTGTTTGGATTGTTCTCAGAAAACAGGCGCCCAATGCCAATGCCCCTTTTACAGGACATCTATTTAAATTTTCAAAAAAGGCTGTTTTATGGCGACCGAAAATGAATGTTTCAAGGTTCATATTCGCGGTCTCCATTATTGAGAATTGGTTATTGCTCTGTTTTTTTGTCTTGCTTTTCGGTAAAAAAAGCCCTATTCATGTAAATATGAACGGCAGTGAATTTATCAAAAAAATTAAAAAGCTCGGGAAACAAAGGGGTGTTTCTGTCAGGTTTACTGTCAATCGAGGCAAAGGCAGCCATGGTACACTGTATTACGGTGCGGCTTTTACTGTGGTGAAAGACAGAAAAAAGGAACTGCCCACCGGAACTTTCCGGGATATGCTTTCCCATCTGGGTCTTGCACCAAAAGACATATAAGAGGAAACAGCCATGCATTTTGATTATCCAGCCACCATAAAACAAGATGATGAAGGATTTTTCCAGATTCGCTTTCGCGATCTTCCCCCGGCCATCACCTATGGGGAGAGCCTGGGATCTGCCAAAACTGAAGCGGCAGACTGTCTCGAAGAGGCTATAGCTGCTTATATTGCCGGGAATATGGAGATCCCGGAACCGTCCCAAAAGCGGCAAGGGGAAATCTCGATTCGAATTTCGGCTCAGTTTTCCGCCAAGGCCGCCCTCTATGTGGCCTTTAAAAAGTCCGGTTTGAGCAAATCCCAGTTTGCCGAAAAACTTGATGTCAGCGAAACAGAAGCCCGCCGCATGCTCAACGCCAGACATAACACTAAACTAACAACCATGGAGACGGCACTGGAGGTGCTTGGGTACCAGTTGTCAGTTTCCATGTTACCGGCGGCTTAAAAGATGAGTAGGTATCATAATTCTTGATATTGAGCAGCTCATTTTTTTTATGGGCGCTAAAGTGTCCTAAAATTTTTTCAAAAACGGCTGAAAGGTGGTCGGGATGGAGTGATTCGAACACTCGACCCCAGCGTCCCGAACGCTGTGCTCTACCAGACTGAGCCACATCCCGACACCTGGGAGAAAGTATTTAATTCTTTTTCAACCAATTGTCAATGAAAAATTTCCTCCCTGACAATTGTTGCCTCCCTTCCCGGCCCCACTGAAACAATCTTTATACTGGTTTCAGACAACTCTTCCACCCGTTTAAGATAGTTTCTGGTGTTTTCCGGCAAATCATCAAACACCCTGATCTCCGACGTGGTTTCCTGCCAGCCGGGAAGCGTCTCGTAGACAGGAGTGCAGTTCTCCAGCACTGAAATCCCGGGAGGAAACTCTGTGATCACTTCTCCCTTGTACTGGTAGCCGGTACAGATCTTAAGCTCATCCATGCCGTCAAGGACGTCAAGTTTGGTAACAACAAGCCCGGTCAAGCCGTTGAGCCGTGCAGCGTTCTTCAGCATCACCATGTCCAGCCAGCCGCACCTTCGCTTTCTGCCGGTGGTCGCCCCAAACTCGGCCCCTTTTTTCTGGAGCCTCTCCCCGGTTTCATCGAACAGTTCCGTGGGGAAAGGTCCGCTGCCAACCCTTGTGGTATAGGCCTTGACAATACCGATGATCTCATCGAGTCTTCCCGGTCCAACCCCGGAACCGCAGGATGCGTTGCCGGCAACAGTATTGGAAGAGGTGACAAAGGGGTAGGTGCCGTGCTCAACATCGAGGTGGGTGCCCTGGGCTCCTTCAAAGAGAACCTTTTTGTCACTGTCAAATCCTTTTTTCAAGGCGACAGAGACATCGTCAATGTAGGGAATCAGCCGGCTGGAGAGGGCAGAACACTCGTCAAGCACGGTCTTGACATCCAGGGGATCGACATGGAAATAGTTTTTCAGATAAAAGTTCTTCTCATCCATGATCCCGGTGACTTTTTCGGCAAGCAGCTCCGGCTCCAGCAGATCGGCAAACCGGATTCCCCTTCTTGTGGACTTGTCTTCATAGCACGGACCAATGCCCCGGCCGGTGGTGCCGATTTTTTTGTCCTTTTTCCTGATCTCCCGGGCTTTATCGATGTGCTTGTGATAGGGCATGATCATGTGAGCCCGGTCACTGACCTTGAGCATCTCCGGAGAGACATCAATCCCGTTCTTCTCAAGATAATCGATCTCATCCAGCAGCACCGCAGGATCAACAACAACACCGTTCCCAATAAAACACTTCTTGTTCTGGATAATTCCAGAGGGCACCAGGTGGCTGATAATCTCTTTACCGTTGACCACCATGGTATGACCGGCATTGTTACCGCCCTGGAAACGTACAACATAATCGGCACTTCCGCTCAAGAGATCGACGATCTTTCCTTTGCCTTCATCACCCCACTGGGTGCCGACAACAACTGTATTTGACACTATTTGCTCCTTTTATTTCTGAAAAAAGTTCTGATAATTTCTCTGGCTTCATTCCGGCACACCCCAGACACTACTTCGAGGGTATGGTTGAGCCGTTTATCAGAAGAAAAATCGTACAACGAACCTGCCCCCCCCCATTTCGGATCATTTGCACCATAGACCACCCGTGCCACCCTGGCATGGATGGCGGCCCCCATGCACATGATGCACGGTTCAATGGTCGCATAGAGAGTTGTGCCCGAGAGCCTGTAATTTCCAATTGTTTTTGCCCCCATTCGCAGGGCGGCAATTTCCGCATGGGCACAGGGATCATTCAAGGAAACCGGCTGATTGTATCCATACCCAATGACTCTGTTCTCTTTATTGACAAGGATAGCCCCCACGGGCACTTCATCCAGTATTGCCGCTTTTCTTGCCTCATCCAGGGCAAGGTTCATGTAAAATTCATCATCCATCAAACCATTTATATTCATGTTTTTGCCGTAAGGTCAATTGTAAAATACCCCTGGAGCCATTTTTTTATTGACACCGGATAAAATTTGATATACTTTTCAGAGGTTTTGCGCGCCCGTAGCTCAGCTGGATAGAGTACCTGACTACGAATCAGGGGGTCGCAGGTTCGAATCCTGCCGGGCGTACCACGAATATCAAGGTTTTCAGCGTTTTTCGGTGAAAGCCTTTCTTGCTTTAGGTGACATATAGGTGACACCCCGTCAGTTTTGCTCCATCCGGCAGTACCACATTGTGATCCCTCTCCCTATACCCATTTTGCCATAGGGAGAAAAAGGCTGACCATCGTCGGTCTATATCCCAATGCCTTCTTTGATTTTACCCGCCCTTTCCTTTGTCCGTATTCCGGTAGGTGAACATCTCAGGGAGGGTAAAAACTCACACAAGCAAAGAAAATCAAAGACTCGCCACTCCTCAAAGTGAGGAGACCTTAACCCAGCATGGATAAAACCTACCGGCGGTAAATCGCTTTTTTTTATCAATGGCGTGTATGACCTGCTCCTTTCGGTCTATCCTTCAGGTAGCCGACGATTTTTTAACCAGGCTGGTTATAATGAGACTTCTCCACGGTTTCCACAAGCCCCACAGCTTTTTCCAGTCTCCCATAGCCTGCTAAACCTGCTAAGATTCCCGTCAATAAAGGGTTTCTGTCTGCAACACTTCTGCTAACACCTGCTAATGTAGC
>JAWOGI010000120.1:0-9242 GCA_046496975.1 Desulfobacteraceae bacterium
CGGGTTTTGCCCGACCGTTTGCCCAGGCAGTTGTCTGTTTTGATGGCCTTTAGATAGGCTTTTTTGTTGGCATTGGGGTCATTGATATATCCCAGCAGGCTGCTCAGGTCCTCCAACATCATGGTGCGTGACAGATGGGCACCTCCGTGGTTGAACCTGAATCCGAATTTTGTTAAGTGTGTGTGTTTTTCCAGCGTGACCACCAGGCTCTTATCTGTACCATTATAGCAAATTATGATTGATAAACGCAAAACTACATGGGAGAGGGGAGTATGTCAATGTTTGGTTTTCAGTTTTAATGGGAGACAGATACTTTAATGCTTTCCCTGTGTCACGATAGATGTCGCCAGGGTCACAAAAGCATACGCGGCCAGAGAAAATCTTTTTCCGTTCCAACTTCCCGTCGATACGGGACGGAGCGCAAAATGACCTTCTTTCCAACGGACATTGAAAAATCATCAATGTACCTGCATGGAAACACATCGCACTCGTGACAACCTGTGTAACCTCTTTCTCTTGTGCAGGCCCTGATCTCGCACTGCTGACAATGCATGAAAAGATCATCCGACAAGCACCCCCTGATAAGATACAAATACTTTTACGCTTTAAATAGTGTTCATGTTTTTCAAAGGTTTAATGCAGTGTCTCAGAAAATGACGCATGGAATATGTTTGGTAGGTAGGGCTACATTGATAAATATTGGAGTTAAAGGTCGATGACAAGCTTGTTGAGGAATTTGCTGAATTATTTAAGAATTCCAGAGTGATTCCAGACAACATTATTGCCATTCCAAATGAATTTACAAAAAATGAAAACTGGTATTTTTCACCGGCCGTTAATGCCTAAATCCAACGCACTATTGGAACAATAGCTTATTTTCATTTTCTGGGTCTGGTGAACTTTTTCAAAATCGGCAAATACAGCCGGTTTGTCTTCATCATACACAGAATCAAACTTTTCAGGTCCTCTTTTCAGACTTAATCCATATGCCTGGGCATCTGTAAGCTCCAGAGCCTCTTTTTTCAGCTTGTAGAAAAAAGTCCCGCCTTTCTTTTTTTTCAGTAAAAGAGTTCCAAAGGGTGACTTGCTGGATTTCCCTAATTTTGACAGGATACTCGATACACTTTGAGGGGGAACATCTTTGCCCTCAATTTCTAAAATCTTTTCGGAAACGTCTTTTGAAGAAACAAAATCTCCTTTTAGTAATACATGAATGACCGATTGCACATTATTTGTTGTATTCATTAATATCCTCTTCTTTTTATTGTTTTGCTTCTTCTCTTATCACTTTAAAAAAAAATCTGAAATTAAAATTTTAACGGTTGATTTTGTTAGTTATATTATATAATCTCGGAAACACTTTGAGATTCTATCATCGCTCGCAACAGCCTCCCAAAATCTATGTGCCATTCTCTGAACGGATTCCATCTGATCTTCATCAAGATCGGTATCCTGCAGATCCGGGTGAAAATTGAAAGGCAAAAGCTCCCCGCCTTTCGGAGCAAACCCCATGGAACACATATCATATACTGGCAAAAGCCGAAATCGACCTCCATCTATCGATAGGCTTAAATTTCCTAAATGCATATCCGTATTGTTGATTAGCTGTCCGAAATACCGCAATTCACGGGTTCTCTGTAAATCTTGATGGGCTACTAAACCTTGGCGTGACAATTCCGTCATGACTCGGGACCAATTACTTCCACCGTACCCGACAAATTCCCGGTCAACAATGTCCAGGGAAAGTATTGATGACCGACCGAACATAGCTATTCTGTCAAATCGCTGAGACTCCAGGAACAACCTGTTGTCCATTTCAAGCATCTCGGATTTTGCCGTTGGGTATCCAGACTTGTCCAGGGTTTTAGCCGCATGATATTCAGTGATCAGGATATCACGCCATCTGGCAGAGATTTCATTGTCGCTTTTCGGCGTAAACTTGACAATAACATGTGATCCCAATTTTCGATTGAAAGCCGTGAATTTGGGTTGTTCTCCACCCGCAGAAGATCCCGGGGGGTCCCCTTTTATGGATTTCTCCGCAAGTGCCGGGTAATCCTTTTGGGTAACAGCGACAGGATCTTGCCGAACCCGCAGGCGTAATGGCTCGCCAAAAAGAAAGTTGCCCGGCAAATCATCACCATTGGAAATCAAGTACCGGCCTATATGATTAGTGTTCCAGGTCCTCGGGTCAGCAGGAAAATCTTCCGATTGTTGAGCCAACCTTTTTGCAATTTGGCGCCCCACATAGCCCTGGGGTCTCAAATCCAAAAGAAAGTACGGCAGATCATCGAACAAACCAGACCCGCCCTCGCCGAGAAACAAAGAAGGGAAGTTGTCTATTTTCGGCTCTATGAAATATTTTCCACAAGCCAAAGGACGCACATACGCAATCAAAGAAGCTTTCCCTGATTCACCAATGATGCTCAACGGGATTTTGTCGCTGACCCCAAAGGCATTGCAGGTGGCCGCATACCGGACGGAACGGCCTTCGGTGATCTGGACAATGCCGTCACCTATTTTCTTGAGCGACCGGGAAACTGTACTTTGGCTAAGACCGGTTGCCGCTTGAAGCTCTTTGGAGGTTGAAGGCCCTTTTTTAAGACATTCTATAATTGATTGCATCAGCTATCCTTGACTGATCAAATGGGTAACAATATGAACAATATTTTTTCGGTTATATAAAAACATATTATCTTTTTATTCAATACTTTGCAAGGGTAAAAAGAATTTTCGAGATTAGTTTTGTGAATAGCTTTTAAGGTTGTTCATTCCAAAAGATTTTTTCGGACTTGACAGTCTTATTGTTTTTAAGTTATTGTAAAGCAATAACTGTAAAGCAATAACAAAGGATCTCCAATGCCATTAAACCCGTTCACACTAAAAGTCATATCCTCACCAGAATCTTTTTGTAACAGATCCAAGGAACAGGGGGAACTCCTCTCTTACGCTCAAAGCGCAACCAACGTTGTGTTGTATTCTCCAAGAAGATATGGAAAAACCTCACTTGTCCGGCTTATACAGAAGACTCTTGCGGAGGACCATGGCTTTTTGATCAGCTATACAGATTTTTTTGCGGTGACATCAGTGGAAGATGTTGCCCAACGGATAGCCAAGAGTATCTACAAAATGTTGAAACCCCATGATGGGCTTTTCAAGAAAGCCTTGAAAGTCCTGAAAACCTTTCGGCCCTCATTTCAGCCGACCATGGACGGTACCGGATTTAATCTGACGATCCAACAGGCGAATCCAGGGCTGTCCGGAATAGATTTGCTTGAAAGAACCATGGAAGACCTGGGAGAGTTTTTGAGATCCACAGAGGAGTTGGTGCAAATCACCTTTGATGAATTTCAGGAGATCACAGAGTTAAATGACGGACAGATAGAGGGCGTATTACGGAAACATATACAGGAGCATCGAGCATCATATTTTTTTGTGGGGAGCCGAAAAAGGGTTTTACTGGATATGTTTGCCCAACAGAAGCGGCCATTTTACCAAAGCGCATTGTTGTATAAGCTGGAAGTGTTGCCCAGGGAAGAGTTGAAGGTTTTCCTGAAAGAAAAGTTTTTGCAGACCGGCAAGGATTGTCCTGAGACTATTATTGATGATCTCCTGGATAGATCTTGTTGCCACCCATATTATTCTCAAAATCTGGCCTTTTTTGTTTTTCAACATTTATTGGCTGAAAACCAGATAACCGATAATGATTTCCAAGCTGTGTTCAGTGATTTTCTGGAGTCTGAGGCCATGGTGTTTGAGTCTGTTCTGCAGGGGTTGAGACCACAGCAGATTGCCCTCTTAAAAGCTTTGGCCAGGGAGCCGTCCGGATCAATTCTGTCAGCCAAGTATATGCAGGGACACCAGCTTAAATCTATCGGGGGAATCCAGGCGGCGGTTAAGAAGCTGGTTACTCTGGATCTCATTGAAAAAGATGATGATCAGGCTTGGTGTTTGGTTGATCCGATTTTGAGATTTTGGTTGGCTGGAATGTAAACTCCTGGCACTCAACAAATAGTTCGGTGGAACACATTGGAAAAACAAATCCCTGATCTTCCCTATCCCTGCAGTTCAAAAAGCCGGTGTTCTTCCCCACCGTCCTGGTGTTCCAAAAAAATACTCTCGGGGGCCGGACCGGATAACCACAAACTAATTGACAATCTGTTGCTGTTTTTGGGGAAACAATCCTTGCTGGTTGAGCTCTCCTTTTTTTGATAATCAGGGACTATACGGGATCACCTTTTGGGTGTGATCCCGAGGCTCTCTTTTACAGATAGATTATCAGGTTTTTATGTCTGTCAAAAGGGGGGTTTTTTCTGTTCTGTTTTGCATGTTTTTGAAAGCAAAAAAAAGACAAAATTGTTCAGCCGTTTTTGTTTCAAAAAAAAGTCTGTTTTTACCAGGAAACCCTGAAAAAATATAAAAAAATGTCCCCCCACCCCCCAAAAAAATAGCCTTCTCCCCATGTTACTGTCACCCCCCAAAATGGGGTGGATTTTGCGTGTTACCTGGCCCTAAAAACGGTGATCGATTCGGTGATCAATTCGGTGATCAATTCGATAACAAACAATAGAAAGGATTGACATATAATGTATTAAAATATACATTATGCGTATGAACAGACACGAATTAGATAACTTTTTATTGTTCTTGGATAATGCAAAACAATGGTGTTTTTCGTTTCAGACAGCACAAGTCTATTTTGACGAACCATCCAATACATTACGCCACAGCCTCACCAGAAACACACGATCTGGTGTGCTCGTAAGGGTTGCTAAAGGCTTGTATGCTAACCCAAGATCAACATCAAAACCAGTCTATGCATTAGAATCTTTTGTCAAACATCTACGCTCCGGCTTAATTACATATTTAAGCCTTGAATCAAGACTCAGTGAAATAGGTATTATCTCGCAAGTCTCAACAGTATTGACTTTAGTAACAGAAGGTAGAAGCCAAATTTACGAAACACCTTTTGGAACCATTGAATTTGTTCACACTATCCGTAAATTGGATATCAACGATAGCAACTTAATGTTTGATACAGAAAGACAAATTTATATTGCATCTCCGAACTTGGCTTTGAGTGACTTAAAAAGATGTAAACGAAATTTAAACCTTGTTGACACTACAGATCTGGCAGAGTTGCAAACTGAATGGGAACAGAAAAGTGAATAAATTAAGCTCAGAAGCAAATGATTATATGGGGGGTGAGCTGACAAAACCTACCTTAAGGTGAATAAGAAAAAATATGATTTCACAGGTCATCTGCAACAAACGAAACTGACAATGCTGAAAAGCTTTTGTGTGGGTACTTACCTGTTGATTATGCTGGGCAGGAACCGGGAGACTCACCACGCTTGCATGGATCTTTTCCTCCTGGATGGTGTTTTCACCGCCGGGGGAACCGGAAGCAGCCACCAGGAGGGGTGAATGATTCATTGAACATCTGCCTGGTCGGTATCCAGTATCATGTCAGGGTGGATCAGTGGGGATCCCTTTGCCATCATCACTTGGTGGATGTCATGAGAGTGGTTAAGGTGGATGTGGGGAATAGTGTGGGGAACGGAAAATTTTCCCATAAAAAAAGGCCCCCAACAAAATGCTGAGAGCCTTTAATATCAAAGTGGTGATCCCACGGGGAATCGAACCCCGGTTTCCGGCGTGAGAGGCCAGCGTCCTAACCGCTAGACGATGGGACCACATGTAAAAAACTTAAAATACTCTACACTGTTTTGTCAGGATTGTCAATTGTTATTTTTGGACATCAGCAATTCTAATTATGACCAAGCCCCCATGTGAGAATCAACGGCGCTGCAGCACCGAAAAACGGGTCTGCCGGTTTTTTTGCCGTTGACGTTGCCGGCGGGGCAGGTCTCTTCTGGCCGACAGGGCAGCTTGTCAGGTCTGCTGGTGTTTTTTTCGAACTCCTCTTTTAAATCCGAAGATCAGGTAGATAAGCCAGCCAACAAAGGGGATCAGGGCCGTAAATCCCCAGATCGCCTTGGTTGTGACGGCGCCGAAGTCCTTGGTGATGATGTCGATGATGGCCAGCATGGTAAGGCCCCAGAAAACGAGGCCGATGCCGGCCACAAAAACAAAGGTGTCCATTTATCGTGTCCTATCCTTTTAAGCGGTCGGAGATTTTTAAAAGCGTATCCACGTAATAGTTGCTGTGGTTGTACTTGTACAGTATTTTGTGGGCCTGCTGCCTTGTCACAGAGGGTTTCCATCCAAAGTTCTTCAGATAGTTGGCAATGCTGTGGATGGCATCGGCATGGGTGAAAAGGTCCACCTGACCGTCCCCATTGCCGTCCTTTGCAAGGCTCAGGGCGTTGCTGGGCATGAACTGGGCAATCCCCATGGCACCGGCATAGGAACCGGTGATTTCCACCGGATCCTGTTTCTCCCTGGCCGTATATTTCAACAGGGCCTTCAACTCTTTGTAAGCCCATTTTGACTTTCTGTCCGCTTTCTTGTCAAATTCTTTCCTGGTCATTTTCCTCGAATCTGAAATGGCGTTCCAGAGCGTCTCCCGCTCTTTTTCGTCGGCAATGGCCGCCATGGTGGAGAGGGTGTTGATCACGGCCCGGTTTCCCAGGTAGGTGCCAAGTCTGGTTTCCACAAGGATGATGGCGGTGATAATGGTTTTATCCACCCCGTATTTTTTCTCGGCGCGCTCCAGGTCTTCCTTGTGCTTCTCCATGTATTGAGCGGCATTGTGTATGGATTTTTTTGAGATAAACTGGTCGTAATCCAGGCTGGATTCGGAATGGACAAAAAAGAGGGAAACCCCTTTGGGATCAAAATGGACCTTGGGGCTGGCAAAGATCTTTTGAAGCTGTTCTCTGGTAAATCCGTCGGCTTCAAGGCGTTTTATCAGTTCCTGAAATTCTATCTTTTCAGTGGGCTGCTTTTCCGATGCACCTCCTGCCGGTAAAAAAGAGAAAAGGATGAACAGAACAACCACCATTTTAAGTAAAAATTGAGGGGGAATTGTAAACAGATCTGGTTTCATAGGACAATTTCTCTCCTTGTATTTTTTTTATAAGAAACGATCAAAAGAGCTTTGCCGTTGGCTCCGCCTCTTTGACCCAATCTTCGTTGCAGCCGGTTCTATGACCATGGGCCGTCCTTGCCGGGTGCAGCTTTGGCTTGTAACCTTTGACACCCAGGCTTTCATGCCCGGGATGTAAGATTGTTTCAGCTGATTTTGCTGGCACTGGCTGGTTGATTTTATATCCTATTTTTTCAAAGATTGCATTAAAAATCTGGATGGTTGTCATATTTGTCTGTTCCCCGTTTTCAAGGGTGCCCATCGTTGTCAAACAGAGAAACCTGATCTTGATACTGGTGCGGCAACGTGTTATAAGTGACTTTTATTTCAATGGAAAATTTTACCTTGCCGGTGTCGGTAACTGCCGGATAAATTTGGATGATGCATGGAAATGGTGCAAGAATCGGGTAAAAGTTTCAGGTAGATACATTCGAAGGACATGTGTCCAGGCCAGGCAGTTCACCAGGAACGGAATGGGATGATTTTACTATTCCGGGGGGCTTCTGACGGTGGGCATGGAAGAGGAGGGTGGATAAAGCCTGTGAAGAAAAAAGAGAAAAGCGTTTTTCGATGCAGCTCCTGCAGTCATGAAGCCTTTCAATGGATGGGAAAGTGCCCCGGCTGCGGTGAGTGGGACACCCTTGTTCCAGAAACCCGGGAAGGGGGGAGCCGTTCTTTGGGGAACACCGCCAGGGCCGCTCCGGTTTCCATGGATGCCATTGAGTGCCAGGAAGACCTGCGCAGCTACACCGGTATTAAAGAGTTTGACCGGGTCCTTGGCGGCGGGATTGTGGACGGCACCCTGGTTCTCATCGGAGGAGATCCCGGCATCGGCAAGTCGACCCTGATGCTCCAGGTGCTGTCAAAACTTGCCCGGGATGGAAAAAAGACCCTCTATGTCTCCGGGGAGGAGTCGGTAAAACAGCTCAAGATGCGGGGCAATCGGCTGGATGCCCAGGCTGGCAGCATGCTGGTGGCCTCGGAAACCGATCTTGATACGGTCCTTGCCATGGGGTATGAACACCGGCCGGCGGCAGTGGTTGTGGATTCCATCCAGACCGTTTATAACCCCGACATCGCCTCCACCCCGGGAAGTGTCACCCAGATACGCGAGGCTGCCATCCGGTTCATGAACATGGCAAAACAGACGGGAATCCCCTTTTTTCTTGTGGGCCATGTCACCAAGGGCGGCGCCATTGCCGGCCCCAGGATCATGGAGCACATGGTGGACACGGTGCTCTATTTTGAAGGGGACAGGAACCATGTGTTCCGGATTCTCCGGGCGGCCAAGAACAGGTTTGGCTCCACCAATGAGATCGGTGTTTTCGAGATGAAAGAGAAGGGGCTTGCAGAGGTGCCCAACCCCTCTGCCGTCTTCCTTGCCGAACGGTCTGTCAATGCGCCGGGGGCGGTGGTGTCGGCCAGCATGGAGGGAACCCGGCCCATTCTCATTGAGATCCAGGCCCTGGTCACCAAATCGGGGTTCGGCACCCCGCGAAGGACCGTGATAGGCCTTGACCAGAACCGGGTGGCCCTGATAACGGCAGTGATGGAAAAGCGGCTTGGCATCACTCTTTCCGGGTTTGATATTTTCATGAACGTGGCCGGCGGGGTCAAGGTGACCGAACCGGCCGCAGATCTGGGCATTGCCGTTGCCCTTGTGTCGAGTTTCCTTGACAGACCCGTGCCCCAGGCCGTTGCGGTGATTGGCGAGATCGGCCTCACCGGAGAGATACGGGCGGTGAGCCATGCCGGCCACCGGGTAAAGGAGGCGGGGAAAATGGGATTTACCCGCACCGTTGTACCGGAGAACAGCTGCAAGCAGATCCCCGCTGTTGCGGGGATAACTGTCAAGGGGATAAGCACGTTGAAAGATGTGATGCACACCCTTTTTTAGCCTTTGCCTGGGTGACAGAGGGAAACGGAAGGGTCTTCCCCGCTGGTCCCACAGGTGGTCCATGGACCCGGGGCGCTGTCAGTAGACGGGCAATGGAAGACCCCCATGTCCTTGCGGACACAACAAAGATAGAAAGTCGAATTAGAGGCAGCCGGTGCAACACGACTTTCATATAACGGCCATGCCCTGCGGGCACAACAAAGCATGAAAGCTGTTAGCTTTTAGCTGAGTACTGATGGCTGACGGCTGATGGCTTTCTTATAAAAAAAAAAGAATTTTGATGTTCTATGAGCG
>JAWOGI010000363.1:0-5211 GCA_046496975.1 Desulfobacteraceae bacterium
TGGCAAGCGGCCCGGCCATGGCGTTGATCCGTCCGTTGTATCTGTCAGCCAGCATAGCAAGGGTCTTCATGGCCTTGACCTGCTGATCTGGGGTCAAAGAAATGTCCGGCTGGTTGTCACATCCGGATCCCATGGGCATGGCATCGTTTGTGCCAAAGTTTGCAATGCCGATATCTTCCAGCAGCAACCGGGCCACATTCTCCAGATCATCCACATTGTGCCGGTTCACCGTCACCCTCACCGTTACGGGAAATCCTGCTTCTTTGAAAAGGCGCAGTCCCCTTATCGCTTTTTCAAAAGTCCCTTTGCCGCGGCTTTTGTCATGCACCTCAGGGCAGGAGCCGTCTATGGAAACCTGGATACTGTTTAACCGGGTTCGCCTCTTTCCCTTTTCAAACTCCTTCAGGGTCTTTTCCGTGACAAGCGTCCCATTGGTGTTAATGGAATACCGCAGCCGGTTGTCCACAAGTCCGTCGATAAGCTCCCACAAATCCGGCCGCACGAAAACTTCTCCCCCGCTCACCGTGGCATCCCGCACTCCCAGCCTTCCGAGTTCATTAAAAAACTCAAACCATTCTTCTTTTGGAAGATCGGGTCTTGCTTCCATTTCATCATGATAAAAGCAGTATGCACAATGGAGATTGCATTTTCCTGTAACGGAAAGATCCAGATTTTTGGGTGCATCATGAAAATCCGGAAATACTGAACTCTCTTGAGAAGGAGCTGACCGTTCGGAATGAAAATTCACAAACCCGTCCGACGAAAGCTCTTTTATAAACTCATCAACATCAGCTGACACCTGGTCTGTTGATTCAGCCTCAAAACGCTCAACGATCTCTTTTGCGATGTCACCTGCATCGCGGGACCCGTCAAGCCGCTCCCATATAAAAAGACCGGTGACATTTACGGGCTTTTCCGCGGCTGAATCCGCATTGAAAAGGACAGCTCCCTCGTCGCCCAAAAGCCGTGTTGAAACGCACGGATCAGCTTTAATAAAACGGTATTGCTCTTGTGGATGATCCCCTACAGCCATTGGTGTTCAATCCCTGTTTATATTACGTAAAAATACGAAATGCATATTAGAAAACAAATCCATGCCTGTCAACAAGCAGATGATCATTTTATGGTTAATTGCTCCTGGCCCCTTTGAACAGGATGTTCACAACAGCCTTCCAGAAATAGACACACTGAGTTTTGACGGGCTTCTCAAGAAATGAATGAATATACCGCCGCTCGGAATCGCATATCTCCTCCACCGTCTCAGGCATGTCCACGTAAAACGGGGGGATCAGGCCGGGCTTGACTTTTTCCCTGAGTTTTTGAAGTTCAATATCGTACAAGCTCAGATAATGAAAACTCAAAGGCCTTACTCCGACGATTCCAAGATCCCCTTTCAGCCAGTTGTAGAGCATGGGCAGTTCATCCAGCCAGAATCTGCGCATGAACTTCCCCCAGGTGGTCATCCGGAAATCATCCTCGAGCTTTCCCCCCTCCCTCAACCCCTGCTTTTCATACACATACTGCTGAAGATACTCAGAGTAGGGGTGCATGGTCCGGAATTTATATATATTAACCATTTCCCCGTTGAGCCCGGATCGTTTCAACTGTACCAGGGGACCGTATGTCGGGCTTTTATCCAAAGACGGGGTCTTGACCTTCCTTGCGATTACGTACAGCCTTTGGTCGATCTCTTTTTCCGCCACGATCTCGAACCCGCAAAAGCAAAGCCTGCCCAGAAGTTCAGCCCTGGAGAGAACCCTGCCCTTGCCACGGGTCAAAGAAAAGTATATTTTCTGCAGCCAGGGCAGCTTGGGCATGATACGGTTAAAGCAGAAATCTGCAGCATATACCGTTAAGGCTATATATTTGGGATACTTGTTGTATATCCACTCGTAGTGGGTATGGATGGTATGGGCATGCCCCACAAAATATCCCCCTGGCAGAAGCAGCCGATGAAGCCGGAGAAAATATGCATTAAGCCTCCTGATATCATTGATTTTCCACAGATTCAAAAACAGCCGGACCGGCACTCTGTCAGCATCCAGGTCAACCAGTTCATTGGACCGCTCAACTGCGGTTTCCATGCGCACCATGTCGTTTAAATCCATATGCCGGTCCATGAACTCAAACACCTCGGGCCGGCGCGAAGCAAACCTGGTCCTGAGCTTTTCCCTGGCAGGCTCCATGAGTTTTTTCCGGATGAAATCAATATCCACATCCAGCGGAAGTTCCTCCTGCTCAAGCACGTTTTTCACAAAATCTACAGATTCTATATCGGATTCCTTCCCGTTCACCCGCACGATCCTGTAGTAAACATTGACCAGGATCAGCTCCAGAGCCATTAAAATCACAATCGAACCAAGTGCCTGGAACCTGGAAAAATGAAACAGCCGCGCGCCGAAAAAAAGAAGTGACATAACAGCCAGCATAATGAACCCGGCTTTGATCCACTGCCAGGAGAAGAAATGAATGCTTTTAAACTTCCCGACTGAAAATTTACTGGTCATCATGGATACCACAAACCAGACTCCCACAAATATCATCAGCAGGCGGTAATAATCCTCCAGAAGAGCGAGCTGCCCAAGCTTTACATAATTCACCGCAAAAAAGGAAAACAGCACCAGTACCAAATCCGCAACAATCAATGAATACGAGATGTTTTTCTCTATGCGGAGAGGCTCCAGAAGATTTTGCAGACTGACCCTGTCAGTCGCCCTGGACCTGAAGGTCTTGTTGTAAAAGGACCACACAGCACCGTCAAGAACCAGCAGCATCAGACAGGTACTGAAAATATGGATTCTTGAATATTCGGTCAAACCGAAAATCACCACGGAAAACGTGATAAGATAGGTAAGATACAGGGAAGATTTGAAAAAACTGAACATCCCGGTACCATAGGTTCTGTATTGAGACAGCCTGAACTTGTTGCCCATGAAGGATGATATGAGCCAGCAGAGATAAAACAGCCAGAGAAGAAGAAAATAGGCACGGGAAAGATCAAAATCGCCCCTTTTCAAATAATAGCAGAAGAAAAAAGAGACATTCAGCAGCAGAAAATCCAAAAAAAAGATCCGGTTAAACGACAGGCTCCCGTGATTTTCTCCGGACCTTCTGTCATACTTTGATTCGGAATCGTTCATCTTTTTGTCAGTTTGCATCTTTTTCTTTTCCGATTTTACGATAAAACACAAAAACCGCCACAGGCAGAACCCCCATCACATTTCCGAGAAGATCATAAAGGTTGAACGACCTGTCCGGCACTGCATACTGAATACATTCCAGCAAGGTTCCCAGCACAAGAATCCCTGACAGAATCCACCAGGGATGAATATTGTTGAACGTAAGACACGCAAACATACTCAGCAGAAAATATCCAGCCACATGCTGGGGAAAACCGTAATTGGAAAACAGCACATCCGGAAACAAAGACAATATCTTTATCTGCCATGGGGAAACAGACAGAAACACGATCAGCCCGAGGTATATAAAAAAAAGAACTCTGCGGTTCATCAGAATCTTAAAACCACTCTTTTGGCAACATTTTTAACCGACTGCACCACAAGCTCGGTCCCCCACCGCACCGGGCAGTCACTCCATCTTTGCGGATGTGTATTGATCATAACCTTGTTTGGAAGTTCACGGTTTTGAATTTTATCCATCAGATCGTTGGAACTTTTTACAGGAATATCAAACGTGGAATCCACTTTATCCCGGAAGCTTGCACTGAAATGGTTCCAGGATCTTCCTGTATCTGAAAGATAAAAAACCGAATTGAAATCAACATCAAAGTAAGGTTCCGCAATGATGCCGTAATCCCTGTAATCATAACGGTTCCATATCTTTCGGTTATCATATCCGCACAAAGGACTGCCGTGCATGCAAACGGTCCGGACAGGGTAAAACCGCCTCAGTTTTCCAAGGTTTTTCTCAAAATCCTGAATCGCAAGCTCATATCTGCCGGAAAACCTGCTCAAATTTTCATAATGATACCCGATCTCGTGGCCGAGTGCTGCCGTCTTTTTAATCACCGCCTCGTCATACGCAGGCTTTACCATCCGGAAATAAAACGATGCATGTATACCGTACCGGCTTTCCATTTGCGCCACATCAAAAGCGTTTTCCGGCAGCCTGTCCACATCATGCCGGAGTATTGCCACCATCCCCTTCTTCGGTCCGTCCATGAAAGACTCCACCGTCTGAAACGCATACCCTGCTTTCATGAAAGACTGCAGCAGTTTTTCAAAAGTTCTTGATGTAAAATCAGCCATGCCGTGTTTCCCCTGGTCCTTTCAAAAAAACAGCTCTTCCGTAACGAAACAGAAGATTGAACGGCTGGAGAACCGGAAAAAGAAAAAAAAGATACCCCGGAAGCCGGAACATCTCCGGATGAACCTGGGGAGCCGGGTTGGAAGCGAACCAGGCATAAAAACGAAATTTGCTCAAAACAGTATCAAGACAGGCCGGAACTGTTAAATACCAGCTCAGAATATCCACGTTAAAACCTGTTGAAAAAAGCCGGTCAACATAAAACTTCACCTTCCGCTCCACAGACCGCCTTTCGGTTAAAACCCGGATGCTTTCAGGCAGGGCAGCTCCGCAGAACAGATGCGCAAGCTTCACAGACACCAGCAGTATGGTGAGGCTTTTTCTTTTTTCAGCAATCAAAACAACCCGGTCCCAGTCAATATCCCCGGCCTCTTGCATCAACCCGGCAATATCCCTGAACTGCCTCAAGGATGAAAACCCGTCCTTGGCATTGTTAATGGAATGCACCACCAGGCTGTCTTCAATGGAAAAAGTCTGAACCGTATCCCTGTTCAGCTTCACCCCGACACAATTCTCCCATGTCTCATCAAACGGACGGAAAAAACACGGCCCCTTTGCCATCATCTGGTGAAGATCAATATGCAGGTTTCCTTTACTGGCACCGATATCCCGCCAGGACTTTCCGGTGTAATCAATCACCTTTTTCCTGGAACCCTGCGGGATGTCAAACCCCATCTCTCCAAAAAACCGTAAAACCCTGTCAAACTCCTGGTGCCTGATCATAAGATCCAGATCACTGAACTGTCTCAAAGCAATGTCGTTATACCCAAGCATACCTCCCACAGGCCCCTTGTATGCGATATAAGACAAACCCTGCCGATCAAGTTCACTGCAAATCCGCTCAAGATCATTCACCATTCGCATGTTCCGGGCCGTATTTTCCAT
>JAWOGI010000076.1:0-4053 GCA_046496975.1 Desulfobacteraceae bacterium
TTCCGGGACAGTGGATGCGGAATAACAGATCAGAACATGGAGCACATCTTTGATCCCTTTTTTACAACCAGGGAAGAGGACGGCACCGGACTTGGCCTCTCCATTGTCTACGGCATAGTCAAGGACCACAGGGGAAATGTCACTGTCAACAGCAAACCCGGCAAGGGAACTGTGTTTACCATTTCATTGCCATCGGTTATGCCGGAAAGTTGATCAGAACGCCATGGGCAAGCCCCCCTTGCCAATGGCCAGGAGTCATGCATGGACGATAACATTAAAATAATGGTTGTGGATGATGAATCCGTGGTGCGGGAATCCCTTTACCACTGGTTTACACGGGAAGGGTACTTTACCGACACGGCTTGCGGCGGGAAAGAAGCCCTGGAAAAACTCGAACGCCAGCGGTTCGACATTCTGTTCGTTGACATGAAAATGCCCGGCATGGACGGATTTGAGCTTCTTGAAAAGGTCAGGCAGCTTTACAGTGATACGGCCGTGGTGATCATCACCGCCTACGGGTCCATCGATTCTGCTGTGAATGCCATGAAGGCCGGGGCTTCGGACTACCTGCTCAAGCCCTTTAAGCCGGACCAGCTGGCCCTGGTCATGGAAAAAATATACCAGCAGTTTAAAATCCGGTCCGAGTACCGCTACCTCAAGGGACAGATGGACCGCATCACCCGGTTTGACAACATCATCGGCCAGTCCGAAGCCATGAACAGAATCTATTCCATGGTGGAGGAGGTGGCGGCCTCGGATGCCCCGGTCCTGATCCTCGGAGAGACCGGCACCGGCAAGGAGCTTGTGGCAAAGGCCATCCATGCCAAGAGCACCAGGCACAACATGCCCTTTGTGCCCATCAACTGCGGCGCCCTGCCCGATTCCCTCATGGAAAGTGAGCTGTTCGGATACGCACGGGGGGCCTTCACCGGGGCTCACCAGGGCCGCAAGGGGTTTTTTGAGGTGGTCTCCGGCGGTACCCTCTTCCTCGACGAGATCGGGGAGATTTCCGGAAAAATGCAGGTGGATCTGCTGCGGGTGCTGGAGGATAAAAAAATCACGCGCCTGGGCCAGTCCGACCCCATTGACGTGGATTTCCGGCTGTTGTCAGCCACCCGGCAGAACCTGGAAAACAAGATCAAAGACGGGGGGTTCCGCAGCGATTTCTACTACCGGATCAATATCATCTCCATTGCCATCCCCCCCTTGAGGGAGAGGGACGGCGATATCGCCCTGCTGGCCCACCATTTCCTTGCCAAGTACAGCCAGGAGACGGCAAAAAAGATCGATTCCATCGACAAGAAGGTGCTTGACGCGTTCCAGGAATACCACTGGCCGGGAAACGTCAGGGAACTTGAAAACACCATGGAGCGGGCCGTGGTGCTGGCAAAGTCAAGAACCCTGACACTGGAGGATTTCACCTTTCTTAACAGACCCGTTGACAGCAGCGATCAGGCGGAGAAAACCGCCACCCTCCTTGATACGGAACGAAGAGAGATCCAGCGGGTCCTTGGAGAAACCGGTTTCAACATCACCCGGTCGGCAGAGATCCTCGGCATCAGCCGGGCCACCCTGCACCGGAAAATCAAGCGGCACAACATCAAACGCCCCTGAGAAGAACCCCCAGGCAGCATCATCCCCCGCTGTAGGACGTTTCGAAACTTGATGTCTTCCCTAGGCAGCGGAGAGAGGTCTTGCGTGTGGAATTTCGCGCGCAGATGCAACTCTAACCTGGTATAACTCCAGCTCCAGAACTGCGGCTGTTGTTCCGTCCAGGGTCACGAATTCCACCTCAAAGGCGTCACCTTCACCATGAACGTATACTACAGATCCTATGTCGCCAGGCTCAAGCCCGTATTCTTCAATCGCTTCCGTAAGTATGATTCTATCGTGTTCCTTTATCATTTCTTTCCTCTAAGATGCCGGATAAGCGGTGATAAGTCGGGGATGTTGCGTGCCTTCAGCAATCATCCAGATTGTCTTCACCGCAGTGGTCTCTCCTTTCGGTGATTTCATCGAAGCCACTACGATGTATTTTGTCCCATGCCTTCCCCCCACAGCATTGACGTAGTCGTTTTCATTGACCTGTTTGATCAAAGCAGAAGCGAGAACACTCCATTCTTCTATGGTGAACCCCCATCCGAAGAAAAATCGCGCTTTAGGTCCTCCCTCCATATGTCCTGGAGACAGCAGATAATCAACGATCTTACTCTCTGGAACTTCAGCATTCTGGCAGTTGGGAACCTTCATATCAAATTGTCATACCTGTCCTCAAACTAATAATATTTGAAAAATTAGCCATATCGCACCTCCTGCTGTATTCTCAAATATACCAGTAAAAACACTTTAAACCAAGCGTATAATTTTTTATATGAAAGTCGTGGTGCGCCGGCAGCCTCTAATTCGGTTTGGCTCCGCGTCTACGACTCTACCTTTGTTGTGAGCATGCTGCTCATGGCCGTTATAAGAAAGCCATCAGCCTTCAGTAATAAGTAATCAGTGCTTAGTATTCAGTTATCAGCTTCCAGTAAATCCCTGCTGCTTTCTGACGGCTGATCGAATCCTGTCAACTCTGCTTATTCGTGCAAATTTTTGTCTTCGATGATACTGAGCTTACCATGAATACATTGTTATTTAAAGAGATATTCAGGCCTTCCGACAGCATCCTTTCCCACCAGCCATCAGGTCTTGAGAAAGGTTGAAACCAGACGGTCCCATCCGATCTCGGGGTTGAAACCGAAGAAGTCGCTCACAGGCTCGCCGCCGGTGGCGGCAAGGTCTTTGTACTCAGGACCCATCATCTCCATGAGTCTGGCAGTCTCCTTTTCAAGCCAGGAGATGCTCTCTTTTCCATATTTGAGCTTTCTTACATTCTTCAAAGGAGCCTCCGGCTCGACGGTGAAAAGCCACCCCTCCTGAAACGGGTCTTCGTGCATCAGGTCGGGATTGTTTTTTACCCTCTGGTTCACCGAAAGGATCGTGCCCGATATGGGGGAGAGCACCTCAGCGGTGTGGTTTTCCTGGCCGATGGCCCACCCTGGTGTTCCCTTTTCCACGGCACTGCCGATGCCAAGGAGCCTGGGAAGGAACCGGGCCTTGCCAAACAGCTTCATGGCAAACTGGTCAAACCCAATTCGGGCCACGCCGCCGTGCTCCATGCGAACCCAGGTGTGCCCGTCGTGGTAGTAATACCCCTCTGCAAGATCAAATCCCGCCACATGGAGATATTCCGGCCTGGACTGGGGCTGGGCCATCTCAATATCGTCCAGCATCTGGTCAAAGGCGCAGTTCCGGCAGTCATAATTGTGGGTGCAGATCTTGGGCTGCTCAATTCGGCCGGTGATCACATGACGGCAGGGCCTGGAATCGCCGATGGCGTTTTTCCTGAATTTGGCAGCCCAGCTGGAAACGGGTCTGCCCAATGACTTGTCCTCCATGGCCCTGGTCATGGCCTTGTCGAATTTGCAGTCAAAGCAGTCATAGGCCTTGTTGCAGAGGTGATGGGCGACGATCCCCGCCTTCATCCAGATACACTCCTCTTCGGCAATTTTGAATCCTTTTATCCCTTTTGGTTTCATTGTTCTCTCCTCCCATGGTTTGGCAGCGCCAGGGAGCAATGTCCCAAAGCCGCTGGATATTCAATGTTTCACGGACCCTGGTCACAGCACCGGCCAAATCTCCTGGTTGAATGGATCAATGGGGTAAGGACCAAGGCTTTATCACGATTTAAATTGCATCGCATTTGGAAACAGGTACTGCACGGGATGTGCCAGGAAGCGATCAACCAGGGAATCAAAAAATAACAACCTGTAATTAAAGTAAATACGCTTGGTAACAGGGTGAAAAAACTGTTTCATGACCGGCAGCATGGCAACCGGATCTGCTACACTTGAAACAAAAAACGCCGGCTTTTGTAGTATTTTTTTGTGAAAACAGCGAGTTAAAATATGTAACAAAACGATACAGTTACTGTGCTCATTTGATACAGGATCAAGAGATCCCCCCCCTGTTTTTTTTCTCCAAAGAATCCCAAGGAACGGATTTCGGGCTTTT
>JAWOGI010000099.1:0-4582 GCA_046496975.1 Desulfobacteraceae bacterium
CCGTTAAAGCAGCAACTATTGTTGCAGCTAGTATGCCCCAAGGACAGATTGAATTTTCTAATTCTTTTGAATCCATGTATGATCGGTCCAAACCAGAGTCCTGTTCTGTCCGGATTGTTTTTTACTGACGGACCGCTGTTGTGTTCAAACCATCCGGATGCTCATCAGTGCACACACCATTCCGGGGATACCATGCAGGATATTGAAGCGAAATTTCTGGCGCTGGAGAAGAGAAACCAGCATCTCGAGAGAATCCTTTCACGGGTTGCCGTGCCTATCTTTGTCATTGACAGAAATCACAGGATCACCCACTATAATCTGGCCTGTGAGGTCCTCACCGGTATCAGCGCCGGTGAAATGATCGGAACGAAAAACCAGTGGAAGGCCTTTTACGCTCGACAAAGGCCCGTTTTGGCCGATTTCATCCTGGAAAATCCTTCCCCGGCGGACATTGAAAAATATTACAATGGAAAGCTCATTCACCACGCCACGGACCGGGGGGTGCTGTCCGGCCAGGATTTTTTTCCAGATCTTGGCGAAAGCGGGAAATGGCTTTTTTTTACGGCAGCGCCGGTAAAGGATGAACAGGGCGGGATTACCGGTGCCGTTGAGACCCTCCAGGATGTAACAAAAGAGAAAAACGCCGAAGAGACCAACCGGGCGATACTGAAAATCAGCACGGCCCTGCCGGAATATTTCGAGCTGGACCAGCTGATGGATTTTATCTCCAGCGAGGTAAAGCAGCGGCTCAATACCGAGGGGGCCATTGTGGTGCTTCTCGATGAAATCAAGGATGAGCTCTTTTTTTCCGGGGTCTCCTATGACGACCTTTCCACCAGTCAGCGGGTAAGGGAATTCCGGTTCAACACCGACGAACTCCTGGCCGGAAAGGTTATAAAGACAGGAAAATCCGTTATTATCAACGATATGGCAGGGAACCTCAAGCAGTATCCCAAGCGGGATGAAAAACTCGGATACAAGACACGAAACCTCCTCGAAGTGCCCATCGGCAGTGAAGGGCGGATCATCGGTGCCCTCTGTGCCATTAACAAGAAAACGAGCGGCTTTGATGACAAGGATCTGGTTTTTCTTACGATGATTGCCGGCACCATTGCCATCTCCCTGGAAAATGCGCGGTTCTCCCGGGAGCTGAAAACGGCCTACAGGGAAGTGGCCGCCATGAACCAGGCCAGGGGAAAGATTCTCAACCACCTTTCCCATGAGCTGAAAACACCCGTAGCCATCCTTGCCGGCTCCGTGGATATCCTGGAAAACAAGCTTCAGCAGCCGTCAAAAAACAGCTGGCACTCCTCCATGGGCCGTATAAGGAGGAACCTTGACAGGATCGTTGATATCCAGGAGGCGGCTGCGGATATTATGGGCAGCAGGGCCTATCCCGAAGAGCCCCTGCTCTTTAAAATGGTTGAAGTGTGCCGGGATGAGCTGGAAACCCTTGTTGAGTCGTGCCGTGACCGTGAAAACCTTCCTGGAGCTGTGACTGAGCTCATCGACAACACCTTTGGCACGGGCAAAATGGTCAGCCGGACCTTGGACCTGAAAGAGGAGCTTTTGCAGCGGCACGCAAGCCTGGAAGCGCTGTACCGTTTCAGGGATCTCGATGTTACCGTTGCGGCAGATGACGTGCCCGGGCTGTTTTTACCCCGGGAGATGGTTCACAAGGTGATTGACGGGTTGATAAAAAATGCCGTTGAAAACACCCCTGACCAGGGCCGGATAGATGTCAGGCTGATAGACGAACCCGGAGCCGTTGTTCTTGAGGTGCAGGACCATGGGGTGGGCATCTGCGACAAAAATCAGAAAAGCATTTTTGAGGGGTTTTTGGTTACCCAGAAGCCCCTTCTCTATTCAACGGGCAGGCCATTTCAGTTCAATGCCGGAGGCAAAGGGGTGGACCTGCTGCGCATGAAGATTTTTTCCCAGCGGTATCAGTTCGCCATGGAGATGACTTCCCGGCAGTGTCGTTTTCTTGCCGAAAACAAAGAGTATTCCTGCCCCGGAAAGATCGGTGAGTGCCGGTTTGCCGCCGCTTCTTTCGACATCTGCCACCAATCCGGAGGCACCCTTTTTTCCGTCTACTTTCCCCGGTGCGACCAGTGAGGGGTCAGAGTGAGGGGTCAGGCCTGCCTTATTGTTATTATCTACGGCGTTTTTGGGATTATACTTGATAGGGAAGATAATGACAATAAGGCAGGCCTGACCCCATTTTCGCTTTGCGATAAAAAAAATGCAAAAAAAACTTGACTAAATAGTATTTATTAAATAGTGTCTAATCAGTAAATATGTTTAAGGTATTGATTGACCCTTCCTTTGAACTGCTGTTTTGATTGTCGCACAAACTGTTTCTGTCTTTCGCGGAAACGCCATTGTAACCGCACAACTGCACTGGATTTGATATGGCATATTTATCCGTTCTCGATGTGACCCTGGCCTTTGGCGGCTTGAAAGCCCTTTCAAATGTGAACATGCAAATTGAGTCAGGGCTGATCACCTCGATCATCGGTCCCAACGGCGCCGGTAAGACCAGCATGCTCAACTGCATTTCCGGGTTTTACCACCCCACCTCGGGAAAAATCCTCTACAACGAAACAGAGCTGACCCGCTCATCCCCCCACCAGGTGTCCAAGATGGGCATTTCCAGAGCATTTCAGAATCTTGAGCTCTTTTCGGGGCTCTCGGTGCTGGACAACCTCCTTTTGGCCCGGCACAAAAACCTTGTCTACAATTTTTTCCAGGCCTCTGTTTTTTACGGCAAAGCTTCCAGGATGGAGGCGGAAAACCGGGAGTACGTCGAGGATGTCATCGATTTCATGGAGCTTGAGCCGTATCGCAAGAGTCTTGTGGGGAATTTAAGCTATGGTGTCCAGAAAAAGGTCGAGGTGGCAAGGGCCTTGACCCTCTCCCCGGAACTGCTCCTCCTGGACGAACCCATGGCCGGCATGAACATCGAGGAAAAAGAGGATATCGTCCGCTTTGTCATGGATATCCAGAAAGAACGTAACATCACAGTGGTGCTGGTGGAGCACGATCTCGGCGTTGTCATGGACATCTCAGACCGGGTCTATGTCCTTGACTTCGGCCAGGTCATCGGCTCTGGAACCCCTGAAGAAATTGCCGCCAACCCCAAAGTCATCGAGGCGTATATTGGAGAAGGGTAAACCATTATGAGTGATAACGATCAGCTTTTGACATACACCATACCCCAGCTGCTCCGGTGGCGGGTCCACCATTCCGGCGACAACATCGCCCTGCGGGAAAAGGATTACGGCATCTGGAACAGCTACACCTGGAACGACTACTACGATTATGTGAAAAAGACCGCACTGGGGCTGAAACGGCTGGGATTACAGGAACAGGAGACCATTGCCGTGATCAGCGACAGCATTCCCGAGTTGCTCTTCACCGTCATCGGCGCCCACTGCATCGGCGCCGTCTCCGCCGGCATCTACCAGACCAGCATGCCCCAGGAGATCGCCCAAATTATTCTCTCCCTTAACGTTGGTTTTGTTTTCTGCGACAACCAGGAACAGGTGGACAAGATCATCGATATCAGGGATCAGGTGCCGGGGGTCAAGAAGGTGATCTTTGAGGACCCCAGGGGCATGCGGGACTACATGTCAGATGACTGGTTCATCGATATAACAGATGTTTATCAGCTGGGAAGTGATCTTGATGCCGGGGATCCCGGCCTGTTTGAATCCCTGGTGGACCGGGGCCGCCCCGAAGATGTCTGCCATCTCTGCCTCACCTCGGGGACCACGGGACTGCCCAAGGGCACCATGATGACCCATTTGAACTATATCAACATGGGCGTTCAGATCACCAAGGCCGATCCTCTGGAGCAGAGCGACGAGTATGTTTCGTTCCTCCCCTTTGCCTGGATCGGCGAGCAGATGAATTCCTTTGGCATTGCCATGGCCACGGGGATCACCATCAATTTTCCCGAGTCCGTGGAGACGGCCATGGCCGATCTGAAAGAGATCGGGCCCCATTTCATGTTCGGCGCCCCGCGAATTTATGAAACCATCCGCTCGGAGATCTGGCTGAAGATTGATCAGTCCTACTGGCTGAACAAGCTCTTTTACAACTATTTCATCAAGATCGGCGAAGAGGCCGCCGCCTATACCATGGCGGGCAAGACCATGCCCCGGGGCCTTGCAATCAAATCCTGGCTGGGCAGGCAGCTGGTGTTCCGCCCCCTGATCAACCAGATCGGACTGCTCCGCCTGCGAAGGGCCTATACCGGCGGGGCAGCCCTTGGCCCGGAGCTGTTTACTTTTTTCCAGGCCATCGGGGTCAACCTCAAGCAGATCTACGGCCAGACCGAGATCACCGGCATTGCCTACATGCACCGGGACGGGGATATTCGGCCGGATACCGTGGGAAAACCTCTGCCAGGCACCCGGTGCAAGATTGCCGAGGACGGCGAGATCCTCTCCCAGTCGGCATCGGTTTCTCCGGGCTACTACCAGCTTCCCGAAAAATCCGATGAGCTTCTGGCGGGGGGGTGGCTCCACTCCGGGGATGCCGGGTATATCGACGACGACGGGCACCTGGTTGTCAT
>JAWOGI010000195.1:0-4679 GCA_046496975.1 Desulfobacteraceae bacterium
TCTAAACAGCTGCCGCTCACCTCGGAGCAGCCCATGGACGGGCTGCGTGACTCGAAGAGGAGCCCTGGCGCCATGAGCGTAGGGCAATACCCCGAATAGGCTGCCGGGATTACACGACTTTCATATAAAACAAAGTGACTGCTTCAGTTAATGTCAGGAAAAAAACTTATGAAAACAGGCAACCCGCTGAAAATAAACACCCTCCAGGGACGACTGCTGCTCTTTTTGATCCTGCCGGTGTTCTGCATCATTTTTCTCTGGGGCTTGGTCACCTTTTTTTACACCCGGGATGCCATGCTCCGGCAGTGGAATGAAGCCGCCGTTTTGAAGATGCAGCGGGCCGCCCACTTCATCGAGATGCGCATGTTCAGGCCTGTGGAACTCATTGAAGTGATGTTCAAAACCATCCCCGGCGGCCAGTCTCCCCTGTTCAACGAACTGGTCACCTCGGCCCTGGAGGATGTGGCCGGGGTGGTGGCTGTCTCCTTTGAATCGTCCTGTCCGGGTTCTGCCATGACTTCAAAGCGCCACGACATGGGCATGGACCGTTCCGGCATGGGCAATTCCGGCATGGCCATGGGCCGGGAAAAGATGGGTTCCTACCGCCACAGCCGGATAATGGACATTTCACGCCCTGTGTACGACACCCGGGCCGGGGAAAAAACCTTTACCCTGAAGCTGGCGCTGCTGGATGAAAACAGTGAAACCATGGGGGTGATCGGGATTACCATGGAATTTTCCTTTCTCCTGGGAGGGCTGAGCTCGGAAGGGGCCGACTGGCTGGAGAGCGGAAAGGCGTGTATTGTGGACGCAGACCACCGGTACGTGTTTCACACCGACGACACCATGGAAGGACGCCAGGTCCTGGGGGATTCCGGAGATGACCTGGAGCTCTCCGTTCTTGAAAACATGAAAGACCACGCCCATGCCACGATTACCGGCAAGGGCCACCCGCCGGAGACCATTGCCGGGTTTTACAAGCTCTCCCGGGTACCCTGGACCATGATCCTCTACGGCAGGGGAGAGGAAATTTTAAAGCCCATAATCCGCTACCGCAACGCCTTTGCCGCCAGCGGGGTCTGCCTCATCGGGATCATCCTCTTTTTGATCCGAACCCACGTGGTCAAGCTTGCCGACAAGATCCGCACCCTCTCTTTGCGGGCCGCCGAAGTGGCCAGGGGCGAGTACGGGGAGACCATCCCCATCACCAGCCGGGACGAGATGGGGGTGCTGATGGAAAGCTTCAACGAAATGGTGGCGGGCCTGAAAGAGCGGGACATGATCCGCAACTCCTTTGGCCGGTATGTGGATCCCGAGTTTGCCAGGATGCTGATGAGACGGCCCGATGCTGGAAAACTGGGAGGTCAGCGAAAAGAGGTGGTCATGTTAATGTCGGACATTCGGGGATTTACCCCCCTGGCCGATAAGATGAGCCCCGAGATCACCATTGAGATGCTCAACCGCTATTTTTCCTACATGATCGCCATCATCCAGGAACAGAAGGGCATTATTGTGGATTTTTTCGGGGATGCCATTCTGGTCTTTTTTGAACCCCACGCCCATTACCCGGAAGAAGAGGATATCGGCCAGACCATTGGAAGGGCCATGGCGTGCGCCGAAAAAATGCAGCAGGCCATGAAAAGCTTCAATGGCCGGGACAAAAACGATGGGGTCCCCCCCATGGAAATGGGCATCGGAATGCACACCGGCCAGGTCATTGTGGGAAATATCGGATCAGAATCCCGGAAAAAATATGGTATTGTGGGGGCGGCGGTGAACCTTACCAGCCGAATACAGGCCACTGCAAAGGGAGGGGAGATCGTTGTCTCCCGGCCAATTTTCGACACGATCAGCGAAACCGTAACGGTGATCCGCTCCTTCACCGCAGAGCTCAAAGGGGTTGAGAGACCGGTCTTTCTTTACGCAATAGCAGCAGAAGAAGAAGAAGAAGAAGAAAAATGACTGCTGGAAGAAAACCAGAACACGTTCACAGCAGCAGGGCAGGATGATTGCCTGCCTTTTACTCCACCTGCTGTGTTACACCAAAGGGGCCTGATCATGCATAACATGGGCCACTGCCCCCATCCCAAATCAAAGATTTCTCTATTAGGCTTCATCTCCCACAAGGGGGCGTTCCCTTACGAGTTCAAAAAAGACGAGAAATCTGTCACCTTCAACCTCTTTCTTATATTTCCTCCGCTGCAGTGATGCAATTTGATCTGAATTTTTTTCTTGCCTGACCATTTTCAGATAAAGTCTTTTCCCTTTATATCCAGAGCCTTCCTCGATAAACAGATAAGCAGCATGGGGATTAGACTCAATATTGTTATGAGACAACCGATCCCGCATTATAAAGGCCACCTCGTCTCCTTCCATAAAATGAGGTCTTGAATACACTGCGGCATTAACATGGCCACTCACATCTGCCGTTGATAACACACCAGTACCAGCTGTTTTTTCAAAATAGTCTTTCAGTTCCATTCTTTCTCCTTAAATAATATGCCAAAAAGGCCCCAGATACTTATCTGGGGCCTTTGAGATATTGAGCACCATTTTTCTTATTCAAAACCTCTTAATCTGGCCAAGCCAGAACCAGAAAGGCTTTCTGATTCTCTTTCCACAATAACACAACTTTTAACCGCCGACGTTTCCAGGCTCAATCTCTTTCCATGCCCTGTCAACACTGCTGCCAACCTTTCCAAAAAGATCATCCAGCTCATTTTTCATGGGTGACCAATCAGACGGGCATTCAATTTCCAACTGATTCACACGTGTCTGGGCTGCCATCACCTCTTGATCAAGTTGACCGATGAGAGGCAAAATTTTTTCTTTCTGATCTGAACCATAAGTATCTGCCACCTTTTTCATCGCTTCGAGTTTTTCTTTCCAAGCAGTCACTTCAGCCAGCATCGCTTTACAATAATCTTTTACTTCCATGATCCCCTCCTCGTTTTAGATTAAAATTACTTTCATAAACATGGCCACCGATTTCACCATACTTTGTTTTATCGCATGGCCTTTCGGCCGTAAAGCCAAACCTTTCGACACAAAACCAGGGTAGATGCTGCATTTTACGTTACAGAGAGCTGGGGCCACACGTGAAAATTCGGGACGATGTGTACAACTTATATTACCTTGTTCCCCAGAGAGTTCACATACTGAGAATTTTAGTTTATTTATACGCCAGTATAGACCTTGATGCTTTTTTGTCAACCCAAAATCGTGGTCTGGTCATTTCCCCCTTTCCATTGGCGGTAAACGGTGAACAGAGTGCGCCTTTGTGCTTGCCGAAAAAAGAAAAAACCACGGTTTAAACTGGGGTTCAAAAGTTTAAACCCTGAAAAAACCTGTTTTTTCCTTTTAAATTTGGCCTTAATTTAGCTTTTACTCGTTTTTAAAAAACAACGCAGTTTAAAATTTTAAACCCGACCCGGCCTTTTTTGCCCCAAAAGGGCCATTTTTTTACAACACATCGCCGTTTATTCCACTGCCACACAGCCACAAAAAAAATCATGCCCTTATAAACAGGGGGTTTTTCAAGACCAATACTTTTTTATCCACTATATGGCACACCCCTTGCTTTATTGTTTACTGAAATTAATAAAACTATTAATTTTTCATCTTTTTCCTCCTTTTTTGAAAAGCTGCCACACTGTGTGGCAGCTTTTCTAATTTTTGGGGGGTGGGGTCATTGACCCCGTTGGTCCGCCAACTGTAACGAATGGCCCATGTTATTCCCCCCCTTGGTTTGCGCATCAAAAGAGTCAGAAATAAGCTTGAATTCTTTTTCAAACCAGCGTAAAACTCTATCTTTTTAATCATTAATGCTGGAGAAGAAATGAAGCTCAAGGATAAGAAAGCCATTGTAACAGGGGCCGGCAAGGGAATAGGCCGTGCCGTTGCCATTGAACTTGCCCGGGAAGGGGCCCATGTACTGGTCAATGATTTCTGCTCCGACAACGGTGCAGAAGAGACCGCCGGAAAAATACGGAAAATGGGACAAAAAAGCGTGGCCGTCAACGCCGATGTCAGCCGGCGCAAGGATGCCAGGGCCATGGTGGAAAAAGCTGCGGCAGAACTGGGCGGCGTGGATATTCTCATCAACAATGCCGGGGTCTCCAAACCCTCCATGCTGGTCAACATGACCGAAGAAGAGTGGGACCTGGTGATGAATGTCCACCTCAAGGGAATTTTCAACACCTCCCAGGCGGCAGCTCCCCACATGAAGGCCCGGCAGTGGGGCCGGATCATCAATGTGGTCTCCACCGCCGGCATCTTCGGCACCATCGGCCAGATCAACTACGCCTCGGCCAAGGCCGGAGTCATCGGATTTACCAAATCGGCATCCCGGGAACTGGGCAAGGACGGGATCAATGTCAATGCCGTCTGCCCGGGCATCACCAAAACCGACATGACCCAAAAACTCCAGGAAGACGAAACCCTTTACAAAAAATACACATCAAGGATCCAGCTGGGGCGGTTTGCCGAAATCAGCGAAATCGTGCCGGTTTTCGTGTTCCTGGCCTCAAATGACGCCGGTTACATCACCGGCCAGGTACTTGGAGTGGATGGCGGATACGTCGGTTAGATCATATGGCTGCCCCTCTGTCGCGGCAGCCCGCGGCAACGGCTATACCGGCCCGGAAGATGTCTGGCGGCGCGCCGGGCTCGACCCTGTG
>JAWOGI010000279.1:0-24304 GCA_046496975.1 Desulfobacteraceae bacterium
ACGACCCGGCACGGCTTGAAACCATTATCGACAAAATGATGTGGGAACCGATATACCTCCCCCTCATTCCCGTATAACGGCCATGAGCAGCATGCTCACAACAAAGGTAGGTCGTAGACGGGTAGCCATGCCGAATTAGAGGCAGCCGGTCCGGGTTTTGCCCGTAGCGGTTTTGAGCGGTAGCTGTGAGCATGGATGCTCTAAACAGCTGCCGCTCACCTCGGAGCAGCCCATGGACGGGCTGCGAGAATGAGCGGAGGGCAAAACCCGGATCGGCTGCCGGCGCACCACGACTTTCATATAAACCGGAAAAAGGACCCATGTTTCTTCCCACAACCCGAAAAGAGCTGTCAGACCTTGGCTGGAACCAGCTGGATATTATCCTGGTGACAGGAGACACCTACATCGACTCTCCGTATACCGGGGTTGCCGTCATCGGCAAGACACTGGTTCACCGGGGATTTAAAGTGGGAATCATTGCCCAGCCGGACACACAGTCCGGCCGGGACATCACCCGCCTTGGAGAACCGGCGCTTTTCTGGGGAATCACCTCGGGCTCTGTTGACTCCATGGTGGCCAACTACACGGCCTCGAAAAAATGGCGGAAACGGGACGACTACACCCCCGGAGGAGAGAACAACCGCCGCCCCGACCGGGCCGTGATTGCCTATACCAACCTGGTAAAGCAGTGGTTCAAAAACACCTGCCCCATTGTGCTGGGGGGCATTGAGGCCAGCCTGAGACGGGTGTGCCACTTCGATTTCTGGTCCAATGGTATCAGGCGCTCGATCCTCTTTGATGCCAAGGCGGATTACCTTGTCTACGGCATGGGGGAAAAAGCCGTGGTCCAACTGGCCTCTGCCCTGAAAAACAGGAGAGATTCCGGCAATCCCCGTTCGGCCCGGCAGGAGAACAACCATCCGGGAGCCGGCATCCGGGGGATCTGCTATATCGCAAGAACCCCTGTGCCGGGGTATATTGAACTCCCCTCCTACACCGAGGTAAAAGAGAACGGGCAGGCGTTCACAGAGAGTTTTCACCTTTTTTACCACAACAACGACCCCTTGACCGCCAGGGGGCTTGTCCAGAAGCAGGATGCCCGGTACCTTGTGCAGACCCCTCCGGCCCATGCTGCCACCACCGAGGAGCTTGACAAGGTATACGACCTCGGGTTTGAACGGGAGGTTCACCCCTATTATGAACAGCACGGCAGGGTGACGGCCATGGACACCATCCGGTTTTCCATTGCGGCCCACAGGGGATGCTACGGGGAGTGCCATTTCTGCGCCATTGCCGTGCACGAGGGAAGAACTGTGCAGTGGCGCAGTGAAATCTCGATTTTAAGGGAAGCCAAGGCCATGACCCGCCATCCAAAGTTCAAGGGGATCATCTCCGATGCCGGCGGCCCCACAGCCAACATGTACGGGTTTGAATGCCGAAAAAAACAGACCCACGGGGTGTGCCTGGACCGGCACTGTCTCTTTCCCAACCTGTGCAGCCAGCTGAAACCCGACCACCTGCCCCTGATCAACCTGCTGGGAAAAATCCAGGGGATCAGGGGGGTAAAAAAAGTGTTTACCAGCTCGGGAATCCGCTGTGATCTTGTGGCCGCAGATAAAAAACACGGCATGGATTTTCTCAAAACGGTGGTGGACCGCCATGTTTCAGGACAGCTGAAACTGGCGCCGGAACATTCAGACCCTTCTGTTCTGAAACTCATGGGAAAACCCGGCACTGCCTCCCTTCTCTGGTTTAAAAAGCAGTTTGACCGTTTGACCCAAAAGAGCGGCAAAAAACAATTTCTCACCTACTATTTCATTGCCGCCCACCCCGGATGCACCATGGAAGCGATGAAGCACCTGAAAACCTTCACCAGACAAGAGCTGACCATCGCTCCCGAACAGGTGCAGATTTTCACCCCGACACCGTCCACCTATTCCACGCTGATGTACTGCACCGGCACCAACCCCTTTACAGGGGAGTCGCTGTTCGTTGAAAAAGACCCCAGGGCAAAGGAGAGGCAGAAAGCCTGTGTGGCGGGCACAAACACTGACAGACAGTTGAAAAAAAAGAGAGATCCGAAAAGCAGCAGTTTACCCGGACACAAAAACAAGAGGATATAAAAAGTTTGAGCAAAGCATTTCCAAAGGTCCACGCAGTCCACGGCCTGAAAACAGCCGTTGCCTCAGTTTTCTCCTATGCCATCACCGCTTTTTTCAACCTGGAATACGGCTACTGGGCCGTTTTTTCAACGGTGATCGTCATGCAGGTGTATGTTGCCGATTCCATCAACATGTGCATGTACCGGCTCTCCGGCACCATCATCGGCGCCCTCCTGGGCGTTATGGGGCTTCTGATCTTTCCGCCGACCTTTTTCTGGACGGCGCTCTCGATCTTTCTCTTTATCGGGATCTGCAGCTTCATGACCCATTACAACAAACGGTACAGAATGGCTGCCATAACCGTTGCCATTGTGATCATGACAGGGCTTACCGCCCCCGACAAAATCATTTTCGGCCTTGACCGGGTCATTGAAATCGGCATCGGCATCTTCTGCGCCTTTACCGTTTCCGTTTTGGTTCTTCCCGTTCGCCGGGTGGATCAGCTGAAAACCAGTCTGATTTCCCAGGCAGAAACCTGCGCAGAAAAATACGACACCCTGCTCAACGCATTTCTTTCCGGCCAGGAACGGGTGGACGACAACCTGCTCGAAGATCTCAGCTCAAAGGTGTGGCAAAACCACGAACTGTACCAGAACATCAAGCGCCACGAGGCCTTGATCTACCACCGGAAGTTCAACACCCACCTGGCCGCCGCCGTTGCCACCATGGACAGAACCATTGAACACCTGCGCACCATGCTGCGTATTTTAAACAAGAGAGAGGATAAAGCCTATGATATTATCATGGAAGACGAACTGGTCACCCTTGCCCAAAAGAGCAAGGAAGCCCTGGTAGCTTTTGTCAAAAACGACGATTCCTACCATCCAGAGGAACTTGAGCAGGCTGCGGCACAGGCTGAAGAGAAGCTTGCCACCCTCCGTTCCGAAGGCGTAACCATCCGGTTTGACCTCCAGAAACTGATCCAGGTATACTCCTTTTACCACAGCATGCACTACCTTGCCGAGGATCTGGTGCAGCAGCACCGTCGGGAAACAAAAGGAACGGGATAGACGGTCAGTGTGAGGGGTCACAGTGTGAGGGGTCAGGCCTGCGTTATTGTGATTATCTACGGCGTTTTTGAGATTATACTGGACAGGGAAGATAATGACAATAACGCAGGCCTGACCCCATTTTCGCAGAAACAACAAGAAACATAAGGAGGAAAAGCATGGAAATATCAAAGGAAAAAACAACCATCGGCTTCATCGGCATGGGCGTCATGGGCAGCAGCATGGCAGGCCACCTGCTCCAGGCAGGATACAGGGTCCACGTGTATACCCGTACACGGTCCAAGGCTGACACCATATGCAGCAGAGGGGCTGTATGGGAAAATTCGGTGGGGGAGCTTTCGTCAAAGTGCCGTGTCGTGATCACAATGGTTGGTTTTCCAAAGGACGTCAAAGAGGTCTACTTCGGCCGGGACGGTATTTTCAACCACATTGCCACTCCGGCCATGGTCATCGACATGACCACCTCGAGCCCGGCACTTGCCGCTGACATCTACGGGCACGCCAAAAAAAACGACATTCTGGCCCTGGACGCACCGGTTTCCGGCGGTGATACCGGAGCAAAGAACGGCACCCTGGCCATCATGGCAGGGGGGGACCCGGAAGCCTTTGAAACAGCGCTGCCCCTGTTTGAGATCATGGGAAGCAACATCCAGCTCCAGGGCCCTGCAGGAAGCGGGCAGCACACCAAACTTGCCAACCAGCTTGCCATTGCCGCCGGCATGGTCGGGGTGTGCGAATCCCTGTCCTACGCAAAAAAATCGGGCCTGGACCCGGAAAAGGTACTGAAAAGCATCGGCCAGGGCGCAGCGGGGAGCTGGTCCCTGAACAACCTCGGCCCCCGGATGATTGCCGATGATTTTGAACCGGGGTTTTACGTCAAGCATTTTATCAAGGATCTTACCATTGCCGCCGATTCCGCTGAGAGCCTGGGGCTTTTCACGCCGGGGCTGGACCTGGCAAAATCCCTCTATGAAAAACTGGCAGATCAGAATTGCCAGGACAACGGCACCCAGGCGCTGTACAAATTGTTCGACCCCTCCAGATAGGAGCCCGTGGGCATGGAGTCCGGCTAGAAGGTATACCCGATGGCAAAATGGAACCGGCCGCTGCTCTCGCCGTCCCGGGGATCGATTTTCCGGCCGTAGAGCAGTCCCACCGGCCCGATGGGGGTCATATACCTCAGGCCTGTGCCCACCGATGTCCTGAACCCGTCGGACAGGGTACCGGCCAGGGTGTCATCCAGCTTGCCGGTGTCCACAAACAAGGTCAGCTCAAACCCGGCGGCCAGGTCTATCCTGGCCTCCATGCTGGCAGCCACGGAGCTGAGACCTCCGGCAGGATCGCCATCGCCATCGTACATCAGCATGTTCTCCTTGAACCCCCGTACATCGGAAATCCCACCGAGAAAAAAGAGCTGATCTTCGGCAACGGTTCCTGAAGAGCCGAGGGGATCGATGTACCCCATCCGGGAAAGAAAGGCAAAGGTGATGCGCTGAAACGGGGAGTAATACTTCCGGATGTCCAGACGGTACTTGAGAAACCTGTCAAGGTCCAGACTGAACCCTGTATAGAGGTCAATGGCTGCCGAGGAGAAGATCCCCTTTGTCGGATGTATGGCAGAATCCCTTCCATCGTACACAAGGGAAGAGGAGGTGACCAGCAGATCCCTTGGCCGAAACTGATCCTCATCGTTTGCCGATGCTGTGCCGCCGGCGTCTCCGCCGAAACGGCTCCGGTTTTCATATTTAAAATTGAGCCCTGCGGTAAACCGCTCAAAAAAGGGCCGTGAAAACCCCAGGGAGGCGCCCCAGGATTCGGTTCCGAAATCCTGGTTCAAGGCCTCCTCTTTTTCGGCAAACAGGGTTGCCTTTACCAAAAGATTCCGGTCCATGAAAAAAGGATTCTGCACCCCGGTTTCTGTCCTGTACCCGATACTGCTCACCTCCCCGCCGATCCACGCCTGGATATCCCTGCCCAGGAAATTGTTATCTCCTGTTTTGGCCTTTAGATAAGCATTTATCTCGGTGTCATACCCGGCCGCCGCCTCGACAAAGTAAGGTTTTTTCTCTTCCACTGCAACCACCAGGTCAACAGGAGAGTTTTTCCCCTTCAACTCCGGAGCCTTTATCCTCACCGACGCCACTGCCCCGATGGTCCTGATTCTCTTTTCTGCGGCAAAGAGTTCTTTCAGGGAGAAAACAGAGCCGGGCTCTATTTTCAGTTTTTTTTTGATCAGTTTCTCTTTTAACCGGGAGTTGCCTGAAAAATCGATGCTGCCCACCCGGGTAAAGGGCCCCTTGCTCACCTTCCAGGAGACCTGGGCACGGGTTTTATCTTCATTGAGCTGGAAACTCTCCTTTACCGTGACATGGGGATACCCCTTTTCCGAAACAACGGCGGCAATGGCATTGGCATCGCTTTTCACCATATACTCCCGGAACGGTTCTCCCGGTTTCAGGGCCACCGATTCCAGCACTTTTTTTTCCGGTACAACATCCCCAAGCCCTGTGACACGGGCTCCTGCAACAAGGGTCTGTTCGCCCTCCCGGATGGAAACAGTGATGGAAACCTCTTCCACTGGATATTCATGGGCATCGATGTCAGGATCAGGCTGGACGGAGATCTCTTCTTCAATCCGGGCATTTAAATACCCCCTGCCAAGGTAGACCAGTTCAACGGCATTGAGATCTTTTTCCAGGGTTGACCGGCTGAAGCCGCTGTCGCCGAACAGCTGTTTCTTTCTTGTCAGCATGGCCGCTTTGATGGTTTTTGTGTCAATCTTTTCATTGCCCTGGATACGAAGGGATTTTACCACCATCCGTTTTCCCTGGTCAATGGTGTAAGTGACCTTCCAGGAGTCACCCCCCTCTTTTGTAATCTTCTCTTTTTCAAACCTTGCCGCTGCCTCTTTAAACCCCGATTTCCGGTAGCGTTTTTCGATATTCACCCGTCCCCTTCTCAGGGAGACATCTCCGGCATTGCCCTTTTCAAAGAGGTTGACTTCTTCTGCAAGCTCTTTTTCGGAAAAAAAGGTGTTGCCGGTAAACACAAGGTCATACCGGAGGCCTTCGCTGATATCGATGTGCAGAACCTTTTTTTCTTCATGGGACTCGCTCCTGCCAGGCTCCTTCAGGTCAACGATCCTGGATTTGACAACCACATCGGCAAACCGTTTTTTCCGGTAAAATTCAACAAGATTTTTCAGATCCCGCTTGACCCATTTTCGGTTCACCTGCAGTTTTACCCCGGGCATGAGAGACGAGCTCCAGAGTTTCATTCTCAATTTTAACCGCAGATCGGAAAAGGTTTTGTTCCCCGCTACCTCAATGCTGTTGACAGAAACGGTTCCGGCGGTTCCCTTCTCCTCTGCAGCCATGGAAGAGGCCCCAGTGACCAGACAGAGAGCCAGGATGACAAATACCATGATCATTGTTTGCTGATTGCGCATTATGTAAACAACTCCTTTTCTTTCCCGGTGAAAAACCACAAAGCCGTCATCTTCTGGATTTCCAGGGCAAAGGGGCAAGACAAACCTGTCCCCTGAATGCCTTGAACCTGACTGCTACAGAACGTTTGCAAGGTTAATGTTTATTCCGATCACAATGGCCGGTATTACCTGAACTCCAGGCGGTAACGGACCTCTCCACCAAACTTGCCCTGGGAATCCTGGAATCCCAACACGGAAAAATCATCGAGGAATTCATACTCAGCTGCGGTTTTCCGGACAAGCTCGCCGTCCTTTGATTCTGTGCTGTACTTCAGGGTCATGTTTTCCGTCACCTCCTTGCCCACGGTGATGTTCATCTCCCCTATTTCCGAATCCCCGCCGTTTTCCCCCATCTCGACTTCGAGAACGTCAAGGCCTGTGGCTGCCTTGATATCCTCCTTGACGGACGCCGCTGCCATATTGGCCACCATGCTGGCCGGTGAGGCCGTGTTTCCCCCTTCCGAAGAGATCAGCTCATTGGTGGTTTTGCCCCTGAGCAACAGGGAAACGATATCCGACTGCGGCAGTTCAGGGGTTGAGGAGAGGGAAAGATCCAGCGCATCCGGAGTGCCTTCCAGGCCGAGGAGGAGGGTCCAGTGCCGGATGCCGTACTCTGCCTCAATGGAAAGCTCCGGTTCAATCTCGTAGGGATTGGTAAAATCAACGATTCCCCTGGTCAGGGTGAACTCGCTGTCCTGGTAGTAGATGGTTCCAGGGTCGATCATGGACCGTCCGGAAACAGCAGGATCGGCGGCAGTGCCCCCCACCCTGACGTCGGGGTGGATCTCCAGGTAGGCCATGTTGTTGTCAACCACAAGGGGGCCTTTCTCTTTTATGGCAAGATCCAACGCCATGGTTTCCAGAAACGGGGATGACTTCTTGCCGGCTTTTCCCCCTTTCCGGGTTCTGTTCTTTTGCATGACCGCTGAAAAAAGCTCTTTTTTAAGATCAATGTCCCTGGTGTAAACCCCGCTGACGGCGGTGGTTCCCTTGAGCAGCGAGGCGTCGAGATCACCGGTGTAGGCCAGGTTTGTATCAAACACCAGCTCCAGATCCTCCACCATATCAACGGGGATCTCTCTGCCCGTCACAGAAACATCAAAGTGTTCCGGCTGGAAGTTTGCCAGGGCAACACTGCCCGACAGATCAAACTCTCCCGTGTCCAGCATGCCTTTAATGCCGGGGATATCGATGATTTCTCCGGCCTCGTCAAATTGAGCTGTAATGGTGCCGTTGATGTCGTGGAGCTTCTGCAGGGAGTGGGGAATTGCCATGCCGAGGCTGTGCAGGTTTATCTCGGCCGAAATGTCGGATCGTTTCACCTCTTTTTTGACAAGGGCATCCGCCGTGACAGTGGCATATCCCTCAAGACCGGTAACGGTGTCAACGAACAGACCGGCGGATGTGGCAGGAACCCTTGCCCGGGCCTTTGCCCTGATGGCGCTGTCCACATCTCCTGCCCCGGAAAGTACCACCCTGCCCCCACCGGGAATCAGAATCTCAAACTCCGGCACATCCAGCTGACCGTCGTCCAGCCGGGCTTGAAGGGTGTTGACGGTGACAGGCCACTTCTCCTGAACCACAACTTCAATCTTTTTTATGTCTGCATCCAGACGGACGTTTTGCGGCTGTTCCGCACTGCCCGAAGCCGTTATCCTGCCCGTGACACTGCCGTCAATATCCTTCACTCCGGCAATGCGCAGCCAGGGCAGCAGATCGGTTCTGTCAAAGTTCAGATCCACCTCAAAGAGTTTTGAACCCACATCAAACCCTGCTGCCAGGTCAAAATTGAATGATCCGGTCATTTGGGCAGCACCCTCCTTGAACTGCAATTCTGCCTTGAAATCCTCAAAGGGCCTCTCCATGATTTTCAGCTGTTCCAGGGCCACCTTTCCCTGGACCTGGGGATCGTCAAAGGCGCCCGAGGCATCGATGGAGCAGGTGAGCACGCCCTGGACCAGATCCAGCTCCTTGACACGGCGGATGGTTGCGAGATCTATGCCGTCGGAAGAGAGCCTTGCCTTGAACTGACGGTTTCGATCCACCCATCCGGCAACTGCCAGCTGCTGATCTTTGGAGAAGATCAGGTTGAGCGCTTCAATGGTCACCCGGTTTCCCCTGGCAGCCGCGGAAAGCTCCAGCCGGTCGGCATGCTCTCCGGCAGCGAAAATCCCCTCTGCCACGGCCTCAAGCCGTGCCAGGGGATTTTTCCGGGTGCCGGAAACCGACCCGGAAATGTCGAGAGAAGCCAGGGTGTTGTCCTGAAAAACGAAATTGCTGCCCAAAATGGAGACATCCGCTTCGGGGGCGTTGACAGACCCCCTGACAGCGGCTTTGATGGCAAGATCGCCGTGAACGGATTTTTTATCAAAGAAGAGCTCCTGTTCCAAAGGAACGGCATTGAGAAATTGGTTGACATCGATATTTTCCCAAGCAAGGTCAAGGCTCATGCCGGGGTTCTGGGCGATCCGGCCGGATGGGTTGAGAAGGTCCACGCTGCCGGAAAGGGTCAGCGCTGAGTTGACAGCTGCCAAATCAAAGGTTTTGATGTGGAGGGAACGGTCCTGAAACGACAGATCCGCGGCCAGATCAAGGGGGGGATAGTCCCTAAACCGGCCATTCTTTGCCGTCAGCACCAGGGAGGCCTCGGGATCTGCCAGGGAGCCGGCAAGAGACGCCTCTATGGATACCAGGCCGGAAATGCCGGGGATCTCTTCCTGTCTGAGCAGTTTGCCAAGATCGATGGCCTTTCCTGCCAGGTCAAGGGAGGCCCTTACCTTTTTGAAATCCCTTTCAGAAGACAAAAACCCCTCGGGAAAGGCGCCGGAAAGGTCCACATCACCATGGAGGTCCACACTGCCCGCCTCATGGTCAATGGCAAGGGTTTTTACCGTGCAGTGACGCTGTTCCATGGAAAGGGCCAGGGCCAGGTTTCGAAGCTGCCGTTCCATGAGCCTTGCCCGGGAGGTATTGACCCGGAGAAAGAGCGAAGGGTCGTTGATTCTCCCTTTTACCTGGGCCTCTGCCTTAAATTTTCCTGCCATGTCCCGGTTCAGCAGAAAAGTTTCCGCAATTTTGCCAAGGGAGCCGTTGACAGCGGCTGTCAAATCAACCCGGGGATTAACTCCCGGTTTCTCTCCAGGAACCGGCCCAAGTTTACTGACATCTCCGGTGACGGTAATATCAGCAAAATCTGATCCCAGGTCCAGGGCGATATCGGCCAGGCGGTTGTCCAGATAGCGGCCCCGGAGGGAAACATTGGTGATGGCGGCATCCATGGCCGGGGAGGTGATGCGGCCGGGGCCGACCTTAAGGGAAAGGGCTGCCCTCTTTGCCATGACATCACAGCTGGCCTTTATGGTGATATTGCGGAACTTTGTTGAAAGGCCCTCCGGCTGGGAAACAAAGGAGATTTTGGCATTCTTTATGGTACCTGCGAGGAGCTTTATGTTAAAGGGAAGTCCTTTGGGGGAGGGTTCAGACACCGCTTTTGGAGCTGTTTTTTTTTTCCCGGCAAAGGCCATGGCCAGGTTAATATTGCCGTTTTTGTCCCGGCGAATATTTGCAGTGGGGTTTTTCACAAGCACTTGGTTTATCACCAGTTCACGGCTGAAGAGAGCAGACACATCAACGCTGGCGAAAAAAGAGTCAAAACCGGCGATCTTTTCTCCTTCAGGAGAAAAAACAGACACTTTGCCAAGCCTCACTTTTCCTCCGACAATGGAGAGGTCAAGCTCTTCCCATGCCAGACTGCCGGGAATTTTTGCATTGATCTTATCCTGGATCAGGTTCTGGCAATGGTCTGTCCCAAGGTAGAAGACGCCACCGGTACAGGCGGCCAAACCGATAAGAACAACGGCGGACAGGATCAGTATCACTCGTTTCTTCAAAAAAACCTCCGGTTATGCGCTTATTTTCCGCCCGTTAATAATGCCATAAAAGATAGCAAGATTCAATGGAAAAGCGGGCTTGGTCATAACATGGGCCTGAAATATGTCCCATTGGCGCAACGCAGGAGACGAGCAAAAAGACAAGCAAGATGCGTGGATTATTTTTTGGAAGATCCCTCAGGCTTTACCGGCCGCAGAAACAAAAATCCCCGGGCAGAAACTGTCCGGGGATTATTTTCAACTCAAGCCATCAGTATAAAACGGTTAACTGTGAGCCACCCAAGCATAGAGACCTGGGCTTCCTGCTTCATCGAACCCTGCAAACTGATTTTACACCACCTTGTCTTACAAGCTCTCTACAGGCTTTAGCTTTCGGCAGCTCCTGCCGTAGCATGTCCGAATATACAAATTTCAAGGACCTTATAACTTTATACTAAAGCACAGTTACATTTGTTGCTGCAGGTCCTTTCTGTCCCTCTTCAATGTCGAAGGAAACATGGTCCCCTTCGTTCAGAGACTTGAAACCAGTAGCATTAATGCCACTGTGATGTACAAAGACATCTTTTCCGTTTTCCTGCTCGATAAATCCAAAACCTTTTGAGTCGTTAAACCATTTTACGATACCATTAGCCATGTTGGCAATCTCCTGTAATAAAAAAAATAAAAATAATGCCGGTTTTCCCCTTGTAAGCTTGCACCACCTGTTTGTTTTGCGGAAATAAACCCAGGAGAAAAACCTTAGCGCCGCTACATATACCAGCGCAATTTCATCTATAATATAGTATTCCACCGAAAAGTCAAGGATTAAAAACAGCTTTTTTGATATTTTTATGTGAAAGCCGTCAGCCGTCAGTACTCAGCTAAAAGCTAACTGCTTTCATGTTTTTTTTACTTTACATAACACATACTATGTGATACTCATGTCTTTAAATTACATAACACATACTACGTAATACTCGTTCGGAATTGTCCAGCGCCAGACGCTATTGTTTCCGAAAAGTTGAAGGTAACCGCCACGGGCACGCTGCCCATGGTTGATTTAAGAAAGAGAGGGACCTATCACACACTTTATTAAAACCAATTTTGATCTCTGCACCGGGTGCTGCATCTGCCAGATGGCATGCTCCATGGAAAAGACCGGTGGATACAATCCCGGCCGGTCCAGGCTGATCATCTCCCATAAAAGGGAAAACCTGTACCACAAACCCATTGTGTGCAACCAGTGCAAAAACGCCTACTGCATGAACGTCTGTCCTGCCGGGGCCATCACCCGCAATGACCAGGGAGTTGTCCTCATCGATCAGGAAAAATGCATCGGGTGCCGGCTCTGTGTTGAGTTCTGTCCGGAACACCTTGTCTCCATGGATCCTGACACGGACAAGGCCGTGAAATGCGACATGTGCAGCAATGATCCGGAATGTGTAAAGGCCTGCCCCACAGGCGCCCTGGAACTTATTGAACGAGGAGAAAACAATGGATAACGCTTATATGGGCAAACTTCTTTATATCGACCTGGAAACCGGCAAGACAGAAGAGATGCCCCTTTCCCGGGAGTTCAGAGAGCAATGGATCGGAGGCAAGGGGTTCGGGGCCAAACTGCTCTACGACATGCTTTCCCCCGGCGCTGCCCCCCTGGGCGGGGAAAACCTGCTCATGTTCATGACCGGTCCCCTGACAGGCACCATGGCCCCTGCCATGCGGGGGTGTGTCGTGACCAAATCCCCCCTGACCAACGCCTTTCTCGACTCATATTTTGGAGGAAGTTTCTCCCCGGAAATCAAGTATGCCGGATATGACGGCATCATCATCAGGGGAAAGGCCGACACTCCGGTCTATATTGCCATTGACAACGGAGAGGTCACCATCAGGGATGCCGGGACCATCTGGGGCATGGACACCCTGGAGGCCAACCAGGCTGTGAAAGAGCAGCTCGGAAACGACGGTTTCAAGGTGGTCACCATCGGCCAGGCCGGAGAACAGCAGATACCCTTCTCCCTTATCTGCTGCGAATACAACCGCCAGGCCGGCAGGGGCGGAGCCGGGGCGGTCATGGGGGCAAAAAACCTCAAGGCCGTTGCCGTCAGGGGGAGCAAAACGGTAAGGGTCCATGACAGCCGGCGCTTCAAAACGGCATGCCGGACCGCCCTGTCCGATCTCGACAGCAGCGGGGACATCGATGCGTTGAAACAGGCGGGGACGGCCTCTGCCATCGAATTTTCCAACGAAGCCGGACTTTTTCCCCACCGGAACTACTTCGGCGGCACCTTTGAAAAAATTTCAAACCTGGCGGAAAAGGGCCAGTCAAAACACCTGTGGCTGGGCAGCAGCGCCTGCATGGGATGCCCCATCCGGTGCAGCAAGATGGGGGCGGTAAGGACGGGGAGTTACAAGGGCATTGTCACGGACATGGTGGAATATGAATCCGCAGGACTCATGGGTTCCAACCTTGACATTGCAGACATCAGGGCCGTTGCCCACCTTGTCAAGCTCTGTGACCGGTTTGGCCTGGACAGCATGTCCACCGGCTCTGTCATCGGGTTTGCCATGGAGGCGGCTGAAAAAGGGCTCATCGATTCTCCAGAAGAGGTGGAGATCAAATTCGGCAGCGCCAAAGCAGCCGACTATCTCATCCGGGCCATAACCGAAAAGAGAGAAGGGCTTGGAAAACTTCTGGCAAAGGGAGTCAAACAGGCCGCCCGGGAAATCGGCAAAGAGGCCGAACCCCTGGCCGTCCACGTCAAGGGGATGGAAGCCCCGGCATGGGGTCCCAGGGGAGCTTCGGGCATGGGACTTGCCATCATGACGGCGGACCGGGGCGCCTGCCACCAGCGCGCCTTTCCCATTGCCAATGAAGTGGGCGGCGAAGAGTGGCAGGGCAAGACCTTCACCCCCTGTGAAACAGAGGGCAAGGCCGACCTGGTCTTTGCCCTCCAAAACTATACCGCCGGCACAGACACCCTGGTGAAATGCGATTTCGGCAGCTTCGGCATCCAGCCGTCAACCTATGAGAAACTGCTCACCGCAGCAACGGGAGAAACCTTTCCCGAAGGGATATTTGAAACCATGGGAGAGAGAATCTGGAACATCACCCGGCTGTTCAACCTCAGGGAGGGCCTTGACGTCAGCGATGAAAAACTCCCCTCCCGGTTTGTCAAGGAACCCCTTCCCGACGGTCCGCACAAGGGAGAACGCATATCCCAACAGGATGTGGCGTACATGAAAGCGGATTACTATCGGGCCAGGGGATGGGATGAGAACGGAGTCCCCACCGCTGAAACCCTTCATCGACTGGGCATCAATGGAAAAAGCAGAAAATGAGCAACCCTTCAAACAAGGAGCAATGGAGTCATATCTGCCATGAATAAAAAAGAGGAAAAAAGAGTAGTCACACGACAGAAAATCATTGATGCTGCCACCCATCTTTTTGCACGGCAGGGGTACCACAAGACCACCATGCAGGAGATCGCCCTGCACATCAGCATGACAACCGGGGCCATTTTTCACTATTTCTCTTCCAAGAGGGTGATCCTGGATGAGGTGGTGGCAAAACACGACCAGAACATGACCGCCTATGTGACCTTTCTCGCCCGAAACCATGAATCTTATGAAGCCATGCTCAAGGGGCTTGTTGCCATGTTTGTCGAGCAGTTCAAAGAAAACCCCGATGCCATCATCGGCTTGACCTCCCTCTCCGCCGAATTGAGTGAGACCGGCATGCCCGTTGTGACCAATATCCAGGCCGCCTACGACCGTTTTGTGGACGCCTTTGAGCAGGCCATTGCTCCGCTCCCCGGCACACAGCACAAGAGGGCCGCTGCAATAAGCTTCATATCCGGCATCCAGGGGCTTGCCATCCAGGCATTGCTGAGAAAGGGGGAGATCGGTTTTGACGAACTGATACAGGGCTTCCTCGATGCCCATCTCTCGATGAACAGCGACCGGTTGCAGGGGGAATGACCGTTTTTAAAGGCCATACCGGTTTATTTAAGACAGAAACAGAAGACAAACAGTTCACCAATTTTTTTTATATGAAAGTCGTAATTTATTATTAATTGATTTTAAGAGGAGATTGTTATGTTTAACAAAAAAAAGATGTACGATTATATAGTTGTGGGCGGCGGATCAGCCGGAAGTGTTCTTGCAAACCGCCTCAGCGCCAACCCGGACAACAAGGTACTTGTCCTGGAGGCCGGGAGACCGGACCACAAGCTGGACTTCCGTATTCACATGCCTGCCGCCCTGACCTATCCGCTGACCGGCAAGACCTACAACTGGTGGTACGATTCCGATCCCGAGCCCCACATGGACAACCGGCAGATCTACCAGCCACGGGGAAAGGTGCTCGGCGGCTCCAGCTGCATCAACGGCATGATCTACATCCGGGGCAATGCCATGGATTATGAAAAATGGGCCCAGGATGAAGGGATGGAGAACTGGGACTATGCCCACTGTCTCCCCTACTTCCGCCGGTTCGAGTCCCGCTTGGCCGGGGCGGATGCCTACAAGGGCGTTGGCGGCCCCATCAACCTGACCACCCCGAAATGCGACAATCCTTTGTTTGACGCCTTTTTCGAAGCAGTCCAGGAGGCAGGCTACCCCATTACCGACGATGTGAACGGGTACCAGCAGGAAGGGTTTTCAAAATTTGATGCCACCATCTACCGAAGCAGGCGGTGGAACGCGGCCAGGGGATACGTTCACCCGGTGAAAGACCGCCGCAACCTGGATATCCAGTGCCACGCCATGGCAACACGAATTCTCTTTTCGGGCAAAAAAGCCATTGGCGTTGAGTTTAAAAAGGGAAGAAAGATCAAACGGGCCTACGGCAACGAGATCATCTCCTGCGGCGGGGCCATCAACTCTCCCCAGCTGCTCCAGCTGTCGGGCATTGGAAACGCCGATGAGCTCAACCACCTGGGCCTCAACGTGGTCAAGGACCTGCCGGGTGTCGGCGAAAATCTCCAGGACCACCTGGAGCTCTATGTCCAGTACGCCTGCAAGGAGCCGGTGAGCCTCTACCCCGCCCTCAAATGGTGGAGACAGCCGTGGATCGGAGCTCAGTGGCTCTTCGGCAGAACCGGGTCCGCAGCCAGCAACCACTTCGAAGCCGGCGGATTTATCCGGGGCAATGACGAAGTTGAATACCCCAATCTCCAGTTCCACTTCCTCCCCATTGCCATCCGGTACGACGGGTCCGCTCCCAACGAAGGCCACGGGTTCCAGCTCCATGTGGGCCCCATGAACTCCGATGTCCGGGGCCATGTCAAGATCAAATCGGACAATCCCGAAGAGTACCCCAGCATCCTGTTCAATTACCTGTCAACGGAACAGGAGCAAAAAGAGTGGGTCGAGGCGATCCGGAAATCCAGGGAGATCATCGAACAGCCGGCGTTCAACCGCCTCAGGGGAAAAGAGATCGCCCCGGGCAGCCAGGCCCAGTCCGACGAGGAGATCCTGGACTTTGTCCGCCAAGAGGGGGAAAGCGCCTACCACCCCAGCTGTACCTGCAAGATGGGCTACGACGACCAGGCTGTGGTGGACTCCGAACTCAGGGTCCACGGTGTCGAGGGGCTCAGGGTCGTGGATGCCTCGGTTATGCCCTATATCACCAACGGCAACATCTACGCGCCGGTGATGATGATCGCCGAAAAAGCCGCGGACATGATCCTGGGCAACACACCGGAGCAGCCTTCCACGGCGCCTTTTTACAAGCACCAGACCCAGCCTGAAACGGCGAATTAACCGATTGTAATCCAAAGGGGCTTGAAAATACAGGGACACTTTACCTATTTTAAGCGAGCATTTTTTCTTGGAGTGATTAATAATTTTGGATAGACAGTTTATTTTGAATGAGAAAAAAATAGGTAAGTGTCCCTGTATTTTTCATGCTCCAGCCATGACGGTCATTAAAAGGGATAATCGAAAGTGCCGTCCCGGACATAGCACTTGACCTTGTTCAAAAAACAGGATAGACTACTTAGGTTAAACCAACGCTTTTTTTCTTCCCAAAGGGTGAAAAAAGAAAAACCGCTCAGCGTTCAAGGACGGGTTTTCAAGGTTCCGGGTTGTGAATGACCGGGTTCCATTGCGTTTCAATTAAGGGCTATAGAGACAATAAAATATACCATTGCAACTGGTCTTTTTACTTGCTTTCTGCGTTGCGGCAATGGGTACATATTTCAATATGCTCCCATTACCGCGCCTTGAAACCAAGCAAAAATTCTGCGTTGACTTGATACATTTGAAAATTTCCATGGCCCTAAACCAGAAAAAGAAGGAGATTCCATGATTAAAAAAAATCAGACAAGACTTTTTACTGCGCTTTTACTGGCAGCCGCACTTATTTTCACGACTTCCGCCTTTGCAACCCAGGAAGTCCGGTTTGTAAGCGTTGGATGGACAGGGGTCACAGCCAAAACAGACCTTGGCGTGAAAATCCTTGAAAGTATCGGATACGAAGCCTCCAACACCATGGTATCTGTCCCCATCGTTTACAAGGCAATGGCGACCGACGAAGCCGATGTATTCCTCGGCAACTGGATGCCCTCCATGGCAAACATTGCAAACAAGTACTTTGAAAACGGCTCCGTTGTAAAATACCTTCCCAGCATGCCCAATGCAAAGTACACCTTGGCAGCACCCTCCTATGTTGTGGACGGCGGGCTCAAGGATTTCAAGGACATCGCCAAATATGCCGACAAGCTGGATCACAGAATCTACGCCATCGAAGAGGGCAATGACGGCAACCAGGTCATCCAGAAAATGATCGATAACGATATGTTCAACCTGGGCAATTTTACCATCATCCCCTCCAGTGAGGCGGGCATGCTCTCCCAGGTACAGTCCTATGTAAAAAACAAGGAATGGATCGTCTTTCTCGGCTGGGCGCCCCACTACATGAACGAAAAAATCGACATGAAATACCTAACCGGCAGCACTTCCGAAACCTTCGGCGAGAATGACGGCACAGCCACCGTGTACACGAACATCAGGAAAGGGTTTGACAAGGAGATGCCCAACGTTGGCCATTTCCTGAAAAACTTCACCTTCCCCATCTCCATGATGAACCAGATCATCGGCATGCTCAACGACGATGCCCAGCTCAAACCGGGCAAGGCGGGTCTGCTGTGGACCAAAAAACATCCTGAAACTTACAAGAAATGGCTTGCCGGTGTCAAGACAGCCGACGGCAAACCAGCGCTGCCGGCCTTTGAGAAATTCCTCAAAACCGTGCACTGATTTGGCGGGCTCAGACGATCCATATTTTGGAAGTTTTTAATCTGATCATGTGCTCATGAGGCGTATTGACAGATTTCAGGGGGGAGTGGATTGAAAAATCTGCTCCCCCCTTGTTTTTTTAAAAAAAAGCCGCCTCTATGGCCTCTGAAAGATGGGGAGGGGCATTTTTATATTCGACGGCAATGCCCCTCTCTTCCACCCGGACAATCCTGCCGCTGAGCCTGAGGTCCCTTCCCGAGGCCGGCATGGTAAAAACAAGGTTGATGGATTGCTCCTCTTTGAACGGAGCGCCCTCGGCCAGGTTGACAAAGGTGCCGCCGGCACTGACATCCCTTGTCTCCCTTTCGAGAAGCTGCTCTTCGGTTACCACCTTGACGGGGATGCTCACAGCCTTTCTCGCATCGCTTCTGGCATCTTCCCCCTTCAACCACCCCTTGACCAGCATGGACAATTCCTGCTGCTTTGCAGAGGAGAGTTGCTTGACATCACTGATGAGCTCTTCGATGAAACTGGAATTGGTCATTGTTTTGTATCCGTTTGTGTGGGGGTCCACAAGCGGGTCGGTCTTTTACCTTTTCTCGACCTTTGCTGCCGGATCCCCGGATTATGGCCAGACCTCTACGGAAGCATTCCCATTGTCCCGGCCCCAGAAGCAGCCAGGGATAAGGGGTGCCAAATGGGAATACGTCCACCTCTACCTTGCCCATTTTTATTCACAGGCAAAACAAAAAGTCAAGTCACTTGAAAGATCAGCAGCAATTCTAATTTTGACAGGGACCAACATTTGACAGGGACCAGCAGGGGTCAGGCTTTCGTTATTAACATTATCGAGTACTTTATGGTTTAATTGTGCTTTTTGTCCGATAACGTCAATAACAAAAGCCTGCCCCCTTTGACCAAAACGATGCTTAAGACCATAATTAGAATTGCTGAAAGATCAGGGAAAAATTGAATTGTTTACTTGCATAATACAGTGCCATGGTGTAAAAAAACAACCATGGATACTATCAAAAAAACACTGCATCTCCCAGCTGCCCTGATTCTATCTCTTTTCCTGCTGTTTTTCCTCTCCTGCTCGGACAGCGGGGAAAACAGCTCCCAGCCCCCGGTAGCAGACCAGAAACCGACCTTTTCGTTTTTTGAGGTGGGAAACAACACCCTTCTCTCAAAAAAGCTGAGAAAGAATTTAAGTAAAATCCTCGGGGACGAAGCCGTTGAGACCAGAACCACAATTGACCTGACCATCAACAACAAGACCTTTTTTGAAAAGCATTTTCCCTACTTTTATCAATTGAACCGGCAGCTCAACTCCCAGACCGGAGAGCGGGTCGAGCACAACACCATCAACATAGCCTTCCGCTATGCAGAAACAAAAAACCTCCCCTTTGAGTATGCAGGGTTTCTCTTTTCCCAATATACAGACCAGCCTCTGGTGATCCGGGTGAGTTTCAAAAAGGATCAGCTGAGCATCATCAACGCCCTCAAGGAAAAATACGGCCCCCCGAAAATCCTTCCCTGGGACCGGAAAGCCGGACGTTCCCTGTGCTGGAGAAAGGAGAAGGACCTTCTGGTGGTCTCGTCCCTCCCCGGAGAGTTCGGCTACGTTGACTATGAAATGGTCATCTATTTTGCCCATGCCCTGGAACGGCTCATCGCAACAGAACAGCAAAAAATCAAAAAAAAGAACGCCCCCCAAAGCCCGGTAAAAAAGGTCTTTTAGTCCCCTCCCCAGCCATCTCAGCACCCTTAAAACAAGCAGCAGCAATTCTAATTTTGACAAAACCAACAGGGGTCAGGCGTTGACTTGACACGGCAAGTTTTCATCCCTATTTTGCTAACTTCACAAGAGATGCCTTTTTTTTATTCCGGCACAACAAGAGCTCGTTGGCCTGCAAGGTACACCAGACAACCAGAAGACGGACTGTATTTTATGATAAGGAGAGATTCAATGAAGATAGCATTTCCCACCCAGAAAGACCTGGGACTTGAGAGTACGGTATTTGGCCATTTTGGATCGGCGGCCTTTTTTGTCCTTGTGGAAAGCACGGACAGCAGTTTTACCATCGTGGAGAACAAGGACAAGGACCACCAGCACGGCCACTGCCAGCCATTGAACGCCCTTGACGGCAACAGGGCCGACGCAGTCGTTGTCGGCGGCATCGGCGGCGGGGCACTAGGCAAGCTCAATGCGGCCGGCATAACCGTTTACAAGGCCGTCCAGGGCTCTGTCAGCGAGAACCTCGATCGGATCAACCAGGGTACCCTCTCCGAGTTCACTGCGGACATGACCTGCGGCGGCCACGGCCCCGGAGGTGTCTGCATCCATTAGCTGCCGGCTGTGGGGTGGGGTCAGGCTTTCGTTATTAACATTATCGTGTGTTTTATGGTTCAACTGTGCTGTTCTGTCCGATAACGTCAATAACAAAAGCCTGACCCCGTTGACCTGCCAAATGTGACAAATGGCCGATGTTATGACCAAGCCCTTTTTTCTGACAGGTTGTTCTCAGCTGCAACAGCCTGAAGAACGGTATCGTCAGGCCATTGCATCGATCTGTTTATTCTTTGGGGGTGCCCATCACCTCTGCGAACATATCCATGTCCCAGGTTCTTGACTGGGCAAGGTTCTGCCGGAATTTGATGAAATCGATGGTGTTCCGGCCGGTGATCTTTTTGGTGTTAAAAGCGCCAAAACCGAGGAAGGCCTCACCGGACATGTTGGCGGCCAGCCAGTGGCGGTTGGCGTTTTTGCACATATCCCAGAAATATTTCTTTTTCTGGCGAATCCCCTCGATGGACTTCATCAAACACCCGGGAAAGAGGTTGGCAAACTTCCACACAATGGCATCCACCTCTTTGTCCAGCAGCTCAAAATCGGCGTCCTTCTGGTTCTCCTTGAGAAACGCCTTGGCATCGGCCAGGGCCTGACCGGTTTTGAACTCCCCATAAACAATCTCCCCGTCATCCACATACCTGTCGGTGATGATCATGGGGTTTCGCACCCACTCACCGCTTTTTTTCAGCACCGGCACGCATTTGGTGATGAGGCTCTTCTGCTTGGCCTTGTACGCCGACCACATCTCGCAGGAGACGCAGTTCCACATGGCATCCTCGATACCAAGATACCAGGGAAGGAAATCCGATGATCCGCCGTCCGGGGCGGAGCCGTGTTTGGGTCCCGCCTGGCCGAACACGGCAAGATCCGAAGAGACGGTGATGTCGCAGGCGCCGCCGATCTCCTGGCCGCCGGCCACCCGCATGCCGTTGACCCGGCAGATCACAGGCTTGCTGCACCCGACAATGGCATCCACCATGTGCATGAACAGCTCCATGTACTGGCCGTACTCATCGTTTCTCCGGCTGTAGAACTCGCTGTACTCCTTGGTGTTTCCCCCGGTGCAGAAGGCGTAGGGACCCACGGCGGTAAAGACCACGGCCACGACACTCCGGTCCGTGGAGGCGTTTTCAAAGGCGGCAATCACCCCTTTGACCATGTCCGTGGTGTAAGAGTTGTACTGTTTGGGATTGTTCATGATCACCCAGGAGACATAAAGATCTTCCACCTCTTTGCCGTCAGGGTCTTTCAGGGGCCGCTTCTCGTACATTACCGAAGGGGCCTCTGTTCCCCAGTGGGGATTTCTGTGCAGTGAATGGTCCTTGTGTTCGTTATCTCTTGGCATCCAGTCAAGGGACATGTTAACCTCCTTATTATTGCAAATACCTGATGTTGGCAGTTCATTGTCGAAAAAAGTGCGGCCACCCTCCGACATGTCTATCCGATGTATCCGCCGTCAACCCCCAGCACCTGGCCGGTGATGTAACTGGCATCGTTTGAGGCGAGAAACACAAAGGCCGGGGCCATCTCTTCGGGCTCACCGAACCGGCCCAGCTGGATTCGCCCCTCATAGATCTTTCTCAGTTTCTCGTCGGTCTGGAGCTTGCTGGTCATCCCGGTTTTTGTGATACCCGGGCAGATCACGTTGACATTGACATTGTACCGCCCAAGCTCCCGGGAGGCGGATTTGGTGAACCCGATGATGCCGGCCTTGGCCGAGGCGTAGTTGATCTGCCCCACGGTTCCGAAGATCCCCGCCGTGGAGATGACGTTGATGATCTTGCCGTATTTCTGCTCTTTCATCACAAGGCCCGCCGCCTGGCATGTGTTAAATGCTGCCTTGAGGTGGATATCGATGATGGCATCCCAGTCCTCTTCTTTCATCTTGAGCAGCATGGAGGGCCTTGACACCCCGGCGTTGTTCACCAGAATATCCACCCTGCCCAGCTGGGCCACGCACTGGTCCACCATGTTTCTGGCCTGCTTGAAATCAGCGACATCTGCCTGGACCGCAACGCCTTTCCGGCCGAGTTTTTCGATCTCGGCCACGACCTCCCTGGCCGCTCCATCGTTGGAGTGGTAATTGACCAGGACATCGGCCCCTTCCCCTGCAAAGGCAAGGGCCACGGACCGTCCGATCCCCCTGCTTCCCCCGGTGACTATGGCTTTTTTCCCCTTTAGTTTCATCCCTGCTCCTTTTTTAGAAATCGGGTACCAGCACGATTCTCTGGTCCGGTGATTTCTCATGGGCCTCGTGAAATGCTTCGTTGATGGTGCTCATGGGCCGGGTTTGGACAAACTGGGAAAAATTGATCTTCCCGCTTGTCACCATGGAGAGCACCGACGGGTAGTACTCGGGCAGACATCCCCAGGTTCCCTTGATCTCTGCGTCAAATGCCATGAGACGGCTGATGGAGTAATCGACCTTGTGGGGACCGAAACCCACCACCATGAGGGTGCCGGTGAAGCTCAAAAGGGCCAGGGCCGTCTCCTGGCCGGGTTTTGACCCGCTCACCTCGAAGATCTTCCATCCCGTAGAGGCAAGCCCCTTCTCTTTTCGAAAGCTTTTGATCTCCTTGGACACCTCTTTGGGGGACTTGCCGGCGGAATTTACGGCAAAATCGGCACCGTTTTCAAGCATGGTGTCCAGGCGCTCCTGGTTGATGTCAATGGCGATGACACTGGCCGCTCCCATGGCCTTGAGGATCTGCACCATGTACTGCCCCACGCCGCCGACCCCTATGACGATGGTGTTGTCGCCGATCTGGACATCAGCCCGTTTGGCCGCCTGGAAGGGGGTGGTTGCCGCATCGGCAACCACGGCAAGGTGGGCAAGGGGGATTTCCCCCCCCTCCTTGACCTCACAGAGATCTATTGCCGGAACGGGGGTGTGGCTTGAAAACCCGCCGTAGATGCCCATGCTGTTCCCCGGCATCTTCTGGGCAAGACAGCGGTTTCCCCGGCCGGTCTTGCAGAGATAACACCTTCGGCAGGGCATCACAGCGGGGATGATCACCTCTTTACCCAGCCACTCCTTCTCCCCGTCCACAACGATTCCTGAGATCTCATGGCCCAGGGTCAAGGGGGGCTTGTTCACCGTTGGCACCCCGTCATAATAGAAACCAAGATCGGTATGGCAGACACCGCACCCGGCCACCTTTACCAGCACCTCACCGGGGGCAAGCTCCGGGACATCGATTTCCCGCTTTTCGATCCTGCCGGGGGTGACCTTTTTGGTCTCCTTATCCCTGGAAAAGGGCTGGACCATCTGCCAGGTCTGGATTTTATCTGGTATATCAGGCATCTCTTCCTCCTTTACTTTTGTTGACTCAACGTTCCGGCTTCTCTGTTACAGCTTCTCTTGCTCCCCACATCGCCCTGTCCCCTGCCCGGTTCAACCGGCCTTTTCAAAAACAAAATTGAGACGGTCATCGTCGATGCGGTTGGCCGCCACCCGCATCTCCATGCCGATGGCAACGGCTTGGTCATCTATCTCTTTGCTGATGCGGCCGAAGATCTTGTACGACCCGAAATCCACCACGGCGATGGTGTAGGGCAGATCATTTTCAAACCCCACAGGACCGTATTTCATCTTGGTAAAGGTGGCAAGCCTGCCCGTATCCTTGGAAGCGTCAAACCATTCGAGGCCGGTTTCAAAGCAGCTGCAGCAGTCTGCCCTGGGTGGGAAAAAATCGAGGTTGCACCGGTTGCACCGGGTTCCCATGACCTTGCCGTTTTCAAGATAGTCAATGAAATCATTCACCCGGCTGGTGGCGGTAAAGCTCACCGTTCCGAATTTTTTAAAGCGGTCGTCAATTTCTTTTTTTCCCATGCATCACCTCCCCAGTATCGTAACATTTCCGTACAATCCAACCCCGCCGATATTGTGCACAAGACCGATATCGGGACTTTTCACCTGGATATCACCGGCCTGACCCCTCAGCTGCTGCACGATGGTCCTTATCTGGGAGCCTCCGGTGGCGCCGATGGGATGACCCTTGGAGAGCAGTCCACCGTCCACGTTCACCGGAATGCTCCCCTCCCTGTAGGTCTCTTTGGACTGAATCAGCTCTTTTCCACCGCCCGGTTCTGCAAAACCCAGGTCTTCATAGGCCATCATCTCGGCAATGGTAAAGCAGTCGTGGACTTCGGCCACCTTCACCCGGTCCGGAGTGATCCCTGCC
>JAWOGI010000360.1:0-8336 GCA_046496975.1 Desulfobacteraceae bacterium
CCCAGGGGACCCGGGAAGTGACGGAAAATGTTACCCAGAGTGCCGGTGTGGCACGGGAGATTGCCACTGATATCGCCGATGTGAACCACTCCGCCCAGAACATGGCCGACACCAGCGGCCAGGTTAAAATCAGCGCCGAAGAACTCAACCAATTGGGTGAAAAGCTCAATGCCATGATGAACAGGTTTACCGTCTAAACCCAGGGAGAAGGATCGTTTTTCTTCCATGGGCGGATGGTTAGCTTGCCCGGAAATCAGCTCCATGATGGAGGAAAAGGGTAATGGCTTCCATGCTGTGAGGACTGCCCGGTGAATCTTTATGAAAGGAGACCGCTTTGATAGAAAAAAAAACACTTCCCGCCCTTGCACTGGGGCTTGTCATGATGATGCTCGTTACAGGAACGGCCAGGGCAGAGGAGAAGACCTCCCTCTTTGTCAGCATTGCCCCCCAGGCCTATCTTGCCAAACAGATCGGCAGGGAGAAGGTTGCCGTAAACGTATTGGTGCCCCCAGGCAAGAGCCCGGCAACCTATGCGCCCAACCCCGGACAGATGGTAAAACTTGCCAGGGCATCGCTTTTTTTCTCCATCAATGTCCCCTTTGAAAGGGCATTGATGCCAAAGCTTGCAAGATTTGCAAACGGCCTTGCCATTGTGGATACCACAAAGGGAATAAACACGAGAAAATTTGCCAGCGGAGGAGCCGATCCCCACACCTGGATGAGCCCTCTGCTTGCCGCAAAAATGGCCCAAACCATGTGCGCCGCACTTTGCGACAACACCCCGGATCTGACCTCCTTTTTCAAGGCCAACCTTGCCGCTCTGCTGGCAGACCTCAACGAGCTGCACCAGAGGTTGAAAAAAGAGCTGGCCCCCTTAAAAGGGAAAACAATCCTTGTGTTTCATCCTGTTTTCGGTTATTTTACCGATCTTTACGGCCTGGAACAGAAGGCCGTGGAAAAGGGGGGAAGGGCCCCCAGGGGAAAAGAGCTGGCAGGGCTCATCAAACAGGCCAAAAAAGAAAATATCCGCGTGGTATTTGTCCAGCCCCAGTTTGACACAAGAACGGCGGGCAAGATCGCAGAGGCCATCGACGGGGCCGTAGTTCCCATGGATCCTCTGGCAGAAGACTATATTGCCAATCTGGAAAAAATGGCCCTGACCCTGAAAAAACAGCTAAACAACCAATAACCCGGCACCCATGATCCTGTCCCCTTTGTCCGGGGTCACAGATGGGGCTTGACCATAACTTCGGCCATTCAACGGAAGAAACAAAAGGATCAGGCCTTTACCTCAGATTACTGCCGGGAAAAACGGTGAAATGTGGATAAGAAGAGATGAGTGAAAAAAGCCAGGCAAGAAAAGAGGCAAGGCAGAAAAGAAGAACCAAACTATGCCACTGCTGCGGCAAGACGGTGATGTTCTGCTGGCGATGCAGAAACTGCGGCTTCTCCATCTGTCAGAATTGCATGTACGAGAACGAGTGGGGCATGACCTGCAACGGCATCACCTGGCAGTGCCCCGACTGCGGCGACCAAAACGGGTTCGGCAACCAGTGACGCCCGTACAGCCTGACAAAAGGGCCTTTATCGAACTGGCAACGGAAACAATGCCCTTTGGCAAATAGCATGAAAGCCATCAGTCGTCAGTAAGCAGCGGGTATCTATTGGAAGCTGAGTACTGAAGGCTGATATCTTTCTTATAACGGCCATGAACAACGCACTCACAACAAAGATAGAAACAGTATTGCGCCGCCCCCAGTGGATTGCCCCGGCCTCCACGAGAACGTCGGAGGGATTTTTTCCTTTGGTTCTCAAGTTCCAGCCGGGGCAAATCCACTGGGGGCTCTGACTCGGTTGTTTCATATAAAAACCACAGGAGAGACCCCAAACCGTTCCCCCAGGGCCTTCACCTGCCGGGTGTTCAGTCTGCGCTTTCCGTTTAAGATTTCAGAGACAACCCCCTGGCTGCCGATTTCCGGAAGATCGCCCTGTCTGACACCGTGTTCCTGCATCAGATAGGCCAGGGCGTCAACAGGCGTCCCCCCCATTTCGGGTAAGTGTTTAGCTTCGTAGGCTTCTATCAAATTGCCGATTGTGTCCATAAGAGACGCTAACGAATGTTCCTCATTTTCTCCAACCTCATCAATAAGGCTGTCGAGAAAAGAGACCAGTCGGTTATAGTCATCATCAGACCGGGGTACGGAAAAAATGTTTTTAATTTCCGGCCATATTTGGATCACATTTTCCATTACCGGTTCCATCATAACTCCTTCCATTTATTTTTATCGTATTCTTTGTGCGTTAAAATTTCCCTTATAAACAATTTTTGTCGGTTATAATGGATAGCTGCAATCAATCTTACTTTATTTCCGCCAATGTTGAAGACTGTAAGCCCACCAACTTGGTCCGCACTTGGAAAAACGTTTCTCAATTCTGCAAAATTTCTGAACTCTGCATTTTTTACTGTGCGGTACCAACCATCAAGGGCGGATGAACATTCAGAATATTTTTGAGCAAATTCTAATATTTTTTTCCGTGTTATGATATGCATACGTTTTTAATATCTCAAATTGAGATACATGTCAAGCGTTTTAAAATTTACTGCTCTTAAAAAATGATTGACATTGCCCCTGCGGTGAAAATGGCCCAGACCATGTGCACCGCACTTTGCGACAACACCCCGGATCTGACATCGTTTTGGATAACAAGAGATGAGTGAAAAAAGCCAGGCAAGAAAAGAGGCAAGGCAGAAAAGAAGAACCAAACTATGCCACTGCTGCGGCAAGACGGTGATGTTCTGCTGGCGATACCGAAACTGCGGCTTCTCCATCTGTCAGAATTGCATGTACGAAAACGAGTGGGGCATGACCTGCAACGGCATCACCTGGCAGTGCCTTGACTGCGGCGACCAGAACGGGTTCGGCAACCAGTGACGACGGTACAGCAAAAGCATCAGGAGCTGTTTTTCCTGTCAAACGCCTCCCAGAACTCCCTGTCCGTCTCCTGCCACTGTCTGCCGAACACTTTGGCGAAAAAAGGGGCCAGCCTGGCAAACCAGTTGTTGCCGGCGGTTCTCTTTTTTCTGCCTGCATCAAGGAGATCCTCGATATAGACGGGGATATCCACGATCTTCTCCTTTGGGACATAGGCATTGGCCCCCATTTTAAGGGATTTTTTCATGCTGCCCGGTGTCAGGGCATGGGCGGTGAGCATCAGGGTGGGAATACCCAGCTGCCGGGTCGCCTCGAGCAGGTCATAACCTTTAACACCCATGATATCCAGCACAGCCGCGTCATAGGTGTTGTTTTTCAGGCACTGCACAGCCGCTTGAAACGAGGCGGCCTTGTCAACGATAAAATCATCCAGCAGCTCCTCCAGGGTTTCCAGCACATCCTCTTCATCGTCCACCACAAGTATCCGGTTCCGGGGGTCATCCATTGTTACACTCCTGTAAAATCGACGTCGGCTTTCTGCTGAAAATTTTCAATCCGCTTGAATATCTCCTTGAGCATGGTCTGGTCAACCCGGGAGAGATTGTCAGGATTGATATAGTTGTCCGGCTTTTTTCCCTCGTCCACAATGGCTGTCACCTGCTTGAGAATCCTCAGGTTCATCAGGTATCGGTAGGACTGGGAGATATCATTGTACTCCTCGTTGGTTAAAATGTTCTTGGTATAAAGCCTGAAAAGCCTTGCCAGGGTGTTGGTTTCCCTGACCCCGTTTTTCAAGGCATAAATCCTGGCGCAATCGGTGATGGGATGCATGGCCATCTTGAGATCAAAGGTGTCCTTGTGCTCCCCCTTGGACTGTACAACAAAATTTCTGAAAAACCCGATTGGGGGCTTAAAATAGAGGGCGTTTTCCGTCAGATGCCTGAAAAAACCGGACCACCCTTTCAGGGATTTCACAAGGAATTCGCTGAGCTGGTCGGTGAGGGCGGTGTCCCCCCATGCCCCCTTGAAATCAAAGAAAATACTGGCATTGAGGAGATCCTCAGGGTCTGCGGCATGGATCCATTTTGAAAAACAGCTCTTCCACACTGACAAGGGCTGGCACCAGTCCGGGTTCATGGCCATGTTGTTTCCCTGGCAGAACTCAAACCCTGCCCTGTCAAGCCAGGTGCAGATCATATGGGCCAGTTCTTTGAAATAAGCCTCGGCCTTCTTCTGCATAGCTTCATCGCCAGGATCTTCATACACAATGGCATTGTCCTGGTCGGTTTTCAGGGTCTGCTCCTCCCTGCCCTCGCTTCCCATGACCATAAAGGCAAACCGGCACGGCGGCTGGCCCTTTGATTCAATGGCAAACCGGATGATCTTGTCCAGGATGGCATCGGAAAAGGCGGTGATGAACTTGGTGAGGTTTTCCGTGTTGCTTCCGTTTTTAATGGGATCGAGCAGCATGCCTGGAAGCCTGTCGTGGATCTTCTCAAGCTGCTCAAACCGGGTTGCCGTCTTGATCTCCTTGATCAGAAGATAGGGGGATTTACCCTGGGCCGCCATAAAATCGTTGTCAGTCAGCACCCCGGTGATCCTGCCGGATCTGTTGCGCACGGGAAGATGGTTGAGGCTGTTTTGCATCAACAGCAGATAGGCTTCAAACACCTGGGCATCGGCATCCACGGATACAAGGGAATCGGACATGATCTCTGACACCGGAGACGCGATGTCATGCCCCCTGGCAATCACCCGCCGCCTCAGGTCGCTGTCCGTGACAATGCCCTGGATGCGGTTTTCGTTGTTCCTGATGAAAATAGCGCTGATGCTGTTTTTTGTCATTTTAACGGCGGCAGCCTGGATCGAATCACCGGCGGAACAGGAAACCAGGTTGGGTTTGAATATGGCTGAAACAGGCCGGTTAAAAAAGCTCAGGGAGGATTCATTCTTCTGCATGGCGATCATTCCTGCATAGGAGCGGTTCTCCATGAGCTTGCCAAAGGTGCTGGTGAAATATTCCCGGAAAGCGTCAACTTCGGCGCACAGCTCGCGGAATTTTCCTGCCGGCAGGGTGTAAAATGTCGAATCCTCTGCAACGGTGAGGGTGCGCACGGAAACACCTTCATTCATGAGAATGGAGATTCCCCCGTAGACTTCCCCCTCCCCCAGCCTGGCCCTGAGGATTTTTCCACGGTTGTCTTCAAAATAACGCTCCACCGCCCCCCTGGCAACCAGGTAGAGATGTTCCACCTTTGATTTCCCCTGGACAAAAAGCAGGGTCCCCTTTTTGTGCTCTGTGACGGAGAAATCCCTGCCCAGGGCTTCCATGGTTTCCCGGGGAAGCAGTGAAAAGGGAACAGTGTCTGCAATGGTCAAAAGATCCTTCTGTTTCATATGTCACCTGTCCGGTAATCTGTGGTATGATTGTGAGGGGTCAGGCCTGTGTTATTGTCATTATCTGCGGCGTTTTTGGGATTATACTGGATAGGGAAGATAATGACAATAACGCAGGCCTGACACCATTTTCCATGAAGCCGAAAATCAGCCATAACTAATATTTCAGCCTGGCATAGTAGGTTTTTTTCGACGCTTCCAGGGCCTGTTTCAGGGTAAATATCCCCCTCTCCTGTAAAACAGGGATGGTTTTGATAAATATTTCAGCCGCCGCAATGGCATCGCCAAGGGAGGTGTGCCGGCCCATGATGTCCACCCCCAGCCGCCTGGCAATGGTTTCCAGATCGTGCCGGCCATGGGCCGGATAGAGCACCGCTGACAACAGAAGGGTGTCCAGGACCGGGGCTTTAAAGAACCGTATGCCGGCGGCCTCTTCCTTGATTCTCAGCATCTTCATGTCAAAGGCGATATTGTGGCCCAGCAGCACCGTGTTTCCCACAAACTTATGGAACTGGGGCAGGACATCCTCGATAACGGGCTTTCCCTTTACCATTCTGTGGCTGATGCCGTGAATCTTAAAGGAGTCGGCAGGGATGTCCCGCCCTGGATCAACCAGGGTTTCAAAGGTTTCCTGGTATTGAATCCTTCGGTTCACAATCCTCACAGCCCCGATGGAGATGATCTCGTCCCCCCCTGCAGGATCGAGCCCGGTGGTTTCCGTGTCAAAGACCGTGTAGGAAATATCGTCAAGGTTTTTCTCCAGCAGATCAACGTTTCCGTCGTCGGCTTGAAAGAGATCAAAATCGTAAAATTCAGGCCGGCTGTCTGCAAACACAGGAGCTCTTTTCCCCTGGTTCCACTCTACCCCCCGGTCCAAACTAATGGTAAACCGTATCCGGGAGCAGATGCTGTTGTTGCCGGGAAGAAAAGAGAGTTCGGCTCTGTTCTTTTCCAGTATATACGGCAACGGAAGAAACAGACTGGAGTCCCGGGCCATGATCCGGCCCAGCTCATCCATGGTGACCCGGCTGTTTTCCCACTCCAGGTCAAGGGAGACGGTAAGCTCTTCACAGGAGCATGTCAGAAACAACCTCCTGGCACCTGTTAAGGCGGCCACTCCCTGGGCCGTGAAAAGAAACGCCGACGTAAAGGAAAAAATATTGATCAAAACACCGGTTTTCCCGGATCCCTCCCCTTGGACAAAGAGTCTGATATCGTACTGGAGGGCTGCCTCCCGCTGCAGGGCCGAAAGCAAATCTGCCATGGAAAGCCTTGTCAGCGGCAGCTCGATTGCCACACTGTCCAGTATCTCCTCCTTCATTGCGGCAAACTGCCCATGGATGGACCCGTTGCCCGGGTGTTCTTGCTGGTCCGTGCAGGGCACAAGACTCTGCTGAAGCTGAGCCAGGGAAGCGTGGAGCCTGCAGTAGAGCCCGGCCTTTTCCGTTATGTCGGTGAAGGTCAGTACAAAACCAGTGATGCTCTTTCTTCTGTCAATCACCGGTATGATCTCAAAATTCAGCATGCAGTGATTGTGCAGAACAGCGGTAAAACTCGATGCCGCATGATCCATCTCGCCTTTGAGCCGCTCTTCTACCTCGTTTACAGCCCGGGTGATCACATTTTTATCCAGAAAGTGGAAAATCGACCGGCCCAGCCCGATGAACTCTTTCCGGGTGACCACGTCGGCTCCCCCGCCCTGGGCCGGCCGTGAAAAGAGCCTGCCGGCCTGGCTGTTATACAGCAGAATCCTCCCGGACCTGTTAAAAATCAGGACCCCTTCGGCGATCTCGTCCATGACGGCGGCAAGGAGGTTTTTTTCATTTTCCGTCTCTTTTTTGGCAGAATGGATCTGCCGGGTCACGTTGTTTTTCAGATTTTCAAATTTTCCGGCAAAATTGTTGATAACAAGGGCAAGCTCTGCCAGGTCGCCCCTGCCTTCGGGCTGCAGCCGGTGGGAGGGGTTGGAGGTATACATCACAGCGGTTTCCGTCAGAATCTTTTTCACCGGCAGAATATAGATATTAAAAATGGCATCCAGCCCCAGCCCGATAACGCCCAGAACGAGGAAACAGGCGATGAAAAAAAAGCCGGCATACTCCTGGAACACACAAAAAATCATTTCTGCCTGTTTTGGCGTCAGCTTCTCCCAGACGGTAAAAAGGGTAAAGGCAACTGCCCCCATGGTGACAAGGGAGGCCAACAAAGTAAAACACCAGAATTTATTTATCTGTCTCATATCGCTGCTTCCCGAAAGAGAAAAAGGACTTGATCACAACTGCGCCAAATCAGTTGATTCGTGACCCCCTCTGTGGTATGGCCGGTGTTATGATAAAGGTCCAAAGATGGGTAAGACGATATTTTAGCAGGCGCGATTTGTCAAGGCAAAATTACCTTGAAACTGCCAAGTTGCCGGAATTTTCTTCAGGAACAGGTGAAAAATCTGTCCATGGCGGCAACGCAAAGAACCGGCCAAAAGAGAAGCCTGCTTGAGGTTCCTATTCTTTACGACAACCTTATGTGCATAGGCCTTATGTGCGGAGAGGTCAAAATTGCTGGTCCGATTGCCAAATTTACCCAGAGCTGTTATTGTAGAGTTCAGGCACTGAAACAGTTTTCTGTAACGACCATGGGCTGCGTGCTCACAACAAAAATCGGGTCGTAGACGCGGAGCCAAGTCGGATTAGAGGCAGCCGGTCCGGGGCATTGTCCGTAGCGGTTTTGAGCGGCAGCGGTCAGCATGGACGCTGAAGGAGCTGCCGCTCACCTCGGAGCAAATCTTGGATGATTTGCAAGACTCTAAGAGGAGCCCTGGCTCCATGAGCCTAGGGCAATGCCCCGGATCGGATGCCGGCGCAACACGACTTTCATATAAAAAAAAGATGACATTATGAGGAGCAGAAAAAATGATTGTTGGAATTTTAAAAGAAATAAAAATTGCTGAGAAACGTGTGAGTATGACCCCTGGTGGGGCATCCTCCATGATCCAGAACGGCCATGAAGTGC
>JAWOGI010000034.1:0-8001 GCA_046496975.1 Desulfobacteraceae bacterium
CCCGGCCTCCACGAGAACGTCGGAGGAATTTTTTCCCTGCCAGCCTAAAAATCAGGAACTGCGGTCAAGTGTGTCCTCAAACAGCCTGATTTTCTTAACGCCTGGCAGGGAAAAAATCCTTATCTCCTTTGGTTCTCAAGTTCCAGCCGGGGCAAATCCACTGGGGGCTCTGACTCGGTTGTTTCATATAACCCCCATGAGCAGCGTGCTCACAACAAACCATGAAAGCCATCAGCCGCCAGTAACCAGCAGGGATTTACTGGAAGCTGATAATTGATAATTGATTACTGAAGGCTGAAGGCTGATGGCTGATGACTTTCTTAAAAAAAGAGAACAAGAATGATACAGACAACAGGTAAAATCTACCAGGTGAGGATTTTTTACGAAGACACAGACCATTCCGGTGTTGTTTACCACGCCAACTACCTGAAGTTTTTTGAGCGGGCCAGGGAGAGGTATATCGGGTATGAAAAGCTCATTGACATGTGGAAGGTGGACCATATCGGATTTGCCGTGTATAAAGTCAGCCTCAGTTACCACGAAGGAGCGGAGTTCGGCGATATTCTCGACATACGGTCAGAGGCCGAGATGGAAGGGGAGTACCGGGTGAACTTTCACCAGGAGGCCTGGCGGCAGGGAAGCAGTAAACCTGCTGTGTCAGCGGATATCCAGCTTGTCTGCATCAGCCGGGATAAAAAACTCAAAAAGATTCCCCCTCTGGATTGAGAAACCGGGCTTGATAATCAGTTCAGCCATGCAGCCGGTGATGAGTTCAGCATGTCAAATGAAAACCAGCGGCAAAGGGTTTGTCCTGTTGGACCAGCCGGTTGACAATCTCCGCGGCCTTTGCAGAGGGTTTTTCCACAAGCTCGATGCCGTTCCGGTCCAGGTAGGCTTTCAACTCCTTTGAGGCTTTCATCAGGCCCGGTTTTCCCTTTCCAAGGACAAGGATCCGGGTGTTTTTGTCCAGGATACCGGCAACATCCTCGAAATCAACCCTGTGCCCTTTTTTTCGCCACCACTGGGGCACAATCTCCCGGGATGGGGTGATCAGGATATCCTCTGTGTAGGTTTTTCCATGGATTGTTATTCTGCCGAAACCATAATTTTCGATCATTTTGACCTCCTACCCCTTGTACAGCAGTGCCTTCATGATGTGGCTGACCATTTTGGGATTCTCCTTGAGCCGTCTTGTGGAATAACCGAACCAGTGGCTGCCAAAGGGGATGTAAACCCGCATTTTATGACCCTTTGCAACAATGGCCTTCCGCTGTCCCGGGGTGACCCCGTAGAGCATCTGGAATTCGTACTGATTCGGAGACGCCTGGTACTTTTCAATGAGGTCAAGGGCTCCTTGGACCAGTGGCTTGTCATGGGTGGCGATGGCCGGGTACACCCCGTTTTTGAACATCAGTTCAAGGTCGTCAAGGTAGTGCCTGTTGATGTTTCGGTACTCCTTGTAGGCAATCCTTCGGGGTTCCACATAGATCCCCTTGCAGAGCCTCAGGTTCAGGGGCAGGCCGTCCTGGATCAGGGTTTCAATGTCCTGACGGGTCCGTCTCAGGTAGGCCTGGAGCACCAGGCCGACGTTTTCCGGGAATTCCGCTTTTATTTTTCTGAAAATGGCGATTGTCCGGTCAACACATTGGGAGTCTTCCATGTCAATGCGGATGAAACTGCCGTATTCCCGGGCCTTTTTGACAAGGTCCCTGATATGCCGGCGGCACACCTCTGCATCGAGCAGGAGCCCGAACATCGTCGGTTTGATGGAATAGTTGCCGTTGACACCGTTCTTTTCGGTTTCGGCCATGAGTTCCAGGTACTCCTCTTTGTTCTTCTCGGCCTGGTCAAGGGTTTCGATGAACTCCCCAAGGATATCAATGGTGACCATGATACCTTCCCTGTTCAGAGCCAGGGCCGCGGAAACAGCATCACCGGTGGTTTCACCGGCAATGTAGTTTTTTGAAAACTGCCATACGAGCTTTTTGGGAATAAAGGGAAGCGTGCGGCTGATCATGGTGTTGAGCATAGTGTTCTCCAGATTGCAAGGGGCAAGAGACAACCTTGCCCTCCGTGTTATTATAATGGTTTAACCATTAGAAAAAAACAGAGTCTTTGTCAAGGAAAAAAATAAAAAAATGCCAGTTGTCCGGAAAAGCCTTGGCAGACCCGGACAACTGGCATTGGTTCAACGATAAAATCTAAAACAGCAGGCTATTTAACAGGAGTAATTTCAACACGTCGGTTCAACGCCCGTCCGCTGTCAGTTGAATTGGACGCTACGGGTTTTGAAAAACCAAACGCCTCGCAGCTGAGCCTTGCTGAAGAGATACCGTGGTTGACCAGGTATTGTTCTACAGCTTTGGCCCTTCTCATGGAGAGTTTCATGTTGTATTTTGCCGTCCCCACGTTGTCGGTATGGCCCTGCAAAATTACATCCAGGCCAGGATTTCGCTTCAGAATTCTTGCGACCTTTTCCAGTTCTGAAAACCATGCAGGTTTAATGACCGATTTGTCAAAATCAAACAGGGGAGTGCCAATGGCCCAGCAGCCCTGGATGGTTACACGGGCGCCGGCCGGGGTTCCCGGGCACTTGTCTTCGTAGTCGTAAACCCCGTCACCGTCGCTGTCAAAGGGGCAGCCCGAAGAATCAACTGCAACGCCTGAAGGAGTTCCGGGACACTGGTCCAAGCTGTCGATCACCCCGTCATTGTCTCTGTCGTTTTTCACCGGTTTTGCAGGGGCCTTTTTCACCGGTTTTCTGGTTAAAAAGGTTTTCTGAACAAAGTTTGCCATGGCAGGCCCTGTCAGGGAGTCCTGGGCTTTGGAGAAAAAACCGCATCCCGCGATGTCGGCCATCTTTTTCATCTGTTCTGCACCTGCGGCATCATCGCCGACCATTACCGGATAAATGCAGAGGGAAGAGCCGAACATGTCGATGAGGTGCCGGGCACCTTCTGTAATTTTCGGCTTCAAGTTCTTGGCATCGGTAACCACAATAAGTGCTGTGGTGCCGTCAAGATCCTCAAGGTCCTGGCCGGCTGCTTCAAGGGCCTTATAAAGGGGGCTTGTTCCCCCTGGAACGCTTATTTCGTCCAGGGCGCTCTGGTAGAGGGATGTGGAATAGTCATCCATGCCGTAAAAGAGTACGGTGCTTTTGTCAGAGACGGCCTTGTCGTGGCCATAGGACCTTAAACCGCAAGTCTGACCCATTTCCGGGAGGGTCTGGTTCATGCGGCTGACAAATTCTTTTGCAATGAGAAATTTCTCATTGGATTGATAATTTTCTCCCATGGAGCTTGATGCATCAAACACAACCAGGAAATTGTCCACTTCGGATTTGTAATCCCCGGATGTAAATGTTTCGGGATAAAAATCGGGAATAGGGGTGACCGGTCCCTTGCCTGCACATGCGGACAGAAAAAAGGCCGTAACCATCATTAGTAAAATTTTCATGCCAGATTGTTTCATTTTTCACTCCTTTTGTTGTGGTTAATAATGCTGCTGGTTCGCTATTCTATCACCGATTCTTTGTATTTGCACCCTTTTTCAGGACATTTTAAAATTTTTCCGTCTCGTTTTGTCTCTTTTCTCACAAGGTACCGGGAGTTGCATTCAGGGCAGGCCTTGTTCACCGGCATGTCCCAGGAGGCAAAGGTGCAGTCGGGGTACCGGTTGCACCCGTAAAAGATCTTTCCCCGCCTTGACCGCTTTTCCAGGATCGTTCCTGTGCACTCTTTTACAGGACATTTGACGTCCAGCTCTTTTCCCGGTCCTCCCCCGGAGAGGGATTCGGTGTACTTGCAGTCGGGATAGCCGGTACAGGCGAGGAATTCGCCGTATCGCCCCTCTTTTTTAACCATGGGGTTACCGCATTTAACGCAGTCCTTGACCTTTGTGGTGTCGATTTTCGTCTCTTTAATCTCGATCTGCCCCTTTTCATCCCGGGTGTAATTGCTGGAAAAAGGGCAGTCGGGGTAGCCGGTACAGGCGATAAAATGGCCGTTCCGCCCCATTTTTATGTTAAGGGGTTTGCCGCACTGGGGGCATTTGTGTTTTGTTTCAATGCCCACGCCCTTTACATTAAGCATGTTTTCCTGGGCAAAATCAAGTTTTTCCTTGAAAGATGCGTAAAATTCCTCAAGAACCGCAATGGACTGCCTGGTTCCATTCTCGATGTTGTCCAGCTTCTGCTCCATGTCTGCGGTAAAAGCGGCGTCCAGGATCTCGGGAAAGGAATTCACCAGGAGATCGTTGACAATAAATCCCAGTTCGCTGGGGATAAACGACCGTTTTTCAAACAGAACATATCCCTTGTCCCGGATGGTTGACAGAATTGTTGCATAGGTGCTGGGCCGTCCGATTCCGTTCTCTTCGAGTTCCTTGACAAGGGAAGCTTCGGTGAATCTCGGGGGGGGCTTGGTAAAGTGCTGTTTGGGGATGATTTTTTTCTTGTCAAGGGTTTCGCCCTGTTCCAGTTCGGGCAGGGGCTGTTTCTCCTTCTCCTTTTTTTCATCCACAACAGCGTAAAGGGCCATAAAACCGGGAAACTGGACCGTGGAACCGCCCACGGTGAGGGTGTAGCGATCCGCTGCAATGGCGATGGTCTTCTGGTCGATGAGGGCCTGGGCCATCTGGGAGGCAACAAAGCGCTTCCAGATCAGGTCGTACAGCTTGAACTGATCTTCGGTGAGATGGCTTTTGATCCGTTCCGGGGTGTTGGCCGTGGAGGTCGGTCGGATGGCCTCATGGGCGTCCTGGACCTTGCTCTTGTTTTTGAAAAAACGGGGTTTTTTCAGGGCATACGCCTCGCCGAATCGGCTTTTGATATGATCCATGGCTTCGTTGGCCGCTTCCGCGGCAATCCTTGTGGAATCGGTACGCATGTAGGTTATGAGGCCTTCCGGTCCTTCCGATCCGATTTCAATTCCCTCGTAGAGCTGCTGGGCAACGGTCATGGTCTTTTTTGCAGAAAAGCGCAGCCGGCTGATGGCATCCTGCTGGAGCTTACTGGTGATAAACGGGGGGAGGGGATTTCGCTTGACGGTTTTTGTTTTGATCTCCTCCACAACAAAGGCGGCCGCTTCAAGATCTTTGACAATGGCCGAGGACGTTTGCTCATCGGGGATCTTGATTTTTTTGCCGTCTTTTTTTGCCAGGGCAATGGAAAAAGGGGGAGGGGTGCTGCCCTGGACATCGGCGGTGATGGTCCAGTACTCTTCAGGCTCGAATGCCCTGATGGCCCTCTCCCTGTCGCATATGATCTTGACTGTCACCGATTGAACCCGGCCGGCGCTGAGGCTGCCCTGGACCCTCCGCCACAAAAGCGGGGAGATCTGGTAGCCCACCAGCCGGTCCAGAATCCTCCGGGTCTGCTGGGCTTCAAACCGGTTGTAGTCTATCTCCATGGGGTGGTTCAGTGCTTCTTGTATTCCTTTTTTGGTCAGCTCGTGGATCAGTACCCTGTGAAATTTCCTGTTCTTCTGCTTGAGCACCTGGGCGGTATGGTAGGCAATGGCCTCGCCTTCCCTGTCAGGGTCAGGAGCCAGATAGACCGTGTCAGTGGTGCCTGCGGCCTTTTTTAAACTCTGGATTTGCTTGGATTTCCCTTTGATATTGATGTATTTTGTCTTGAACTCCTGTTCAATGTCGATGCCGAGCTCTTTTGGTGGAAGATCCTTGATATGGCCGGCAGTGGCGGCAACATTGTACTCTTTTCCGACATATTTCTGCAGGGTCTTGATCTTGGTCGGGGACTCGACTATTATAACTGGTTTTGCCAATTTTGCTCCTCTATGATGTAAAAAAGTTTACCAGGATCCTGTTTTACAACACCTTGAATCTCCATGTCAAGCAGGGTGGCCAGGATGCCCCCCGAGTCAAGGCCTGATTTTTCAATGATGGTGTCAACATGCAAAGGATAGGGCTCCAGGATGTTTAACAGGGCCTTCCGATAAGGGTCAGGGTCGGCAAGGGCGGGGTGTTTTTTTCCACAGCGGCTGTTCCTGTTTTCATGTTCCAGGTGCACCAGGTGGTAAAGCTCTTCAATGACGTCGGTTTTGTTTTCCACAAGCTTTGCCCCCTGGCGGATCAGGGTGTGGGTGCCTGCGCTCCTGGACGAGTTGATGCTTCCAGGAACGGCAAACACCTCCCGGAACTGTTCGGCAGCAAGCCTTGCCGTTATCAGGGAGCCGCTCTTTGCTGCGGCTTCCACCACAATGGTGCCGGTGGAGATGCCGGCTATTATCCTGTTTCGCCGGGGAAAATTTATGGCATCGGGTTTTGCATTGATGTTAAATTCCGACAGAACAGCTCCTGATCGGCTGATCTGATCAAAGAGCCTTCGGTTTTTCCGGGGGTAGATGTTGGCAAGCCCGCTGCCGAGAACAGCCAGGGTTCTCCCCTCTGCTTTGAGGGCCCCCTGGTGGGCTGCCGTGTCAATGCCTGCGGCCATGCCGCTGACAATTTGAAATCCCGACCTGCAAAGATCATGGGCCAGTTTGAAGGCTGCGTCAAGGCCGTACCGGGTGGCCTTTCTCGCCCCCACAATGGCAATGGCCGGGGCCGTATTTTCAAGGGTGCCTAGAAAGGTCATGACCGGAGGGGGATCGGGGATTTCCCTTAACAGGGGAGGGTAGTTGGCATCGGCCATGCAGACCAGCTGAAACCCGGAATTCCGGATGGTTTTCAGCTCTTTTTCTGCACTGCACAAGGCCTCTGATGCAGCGTTTTTGATGTTTTTTACTGTCTGCCGGGAAATGTTTTTGATCTGCTGAAGATCGATCTCCCGGGCATCCAGTGCCGCTTCAGGGCTCTGAAAGGTGTCAATGAGCCGTTTGAACAGATGATCTCCCACACCGTTCACATTTTTCAAAACAAACCATGGCAGATATGGATCCATCATTTTGATCACTGGTATTGTTTGAGTTTCTGTTCGGCCTTTTCTCCGGCAGAAGAAAACGGGTATTGCCTCACCACCTCTTTCAGGTAGTGGTGGGCCCTGTCTGAGTCGTCCAGGGAGAGGTAGGCGTATGCGGTTTTCAACAGGGCGTCGGGCACCTTTCCCTTGCCCGGGTAAGCCTTGACAAGGGTTTTGAAGATGGCAACGGCTCCTCTGTAGTCGTTCATCGAGTAGTGGCACTCGCCGAGCCAGTAAAGGGAATTGTCGGCGAGTTCGTGGTCCGGGTGTTCCGAGGCAAATTTTTCAAAAAGTTCTGCTGCCGGATGGAACTTTTCTTCCAGGAGAAGAGAGCGGGCTTTTTGATAAAGGGCTTCGGGATTTCTGGTGTGGCTTTCATCAGATTGTTTTTGCCCGGTTTTCTTTTGGGAAGAAAATGTTTGATCCCGGTGTTTGGTTTTCTTTTCAAGGGTCCGGGTGGTGAGGGTGAGCGCCTCCACCTGCTGTTCTGTCTGCTGCACTCTTTTTTCTGTTACCGTCAGCTTTTCGTCAAGCCTGGCAATGCTTTTCTCCATGTGCGCCAGCCTCTGTTGTTCCGCCGGCGGCAGGGAAGCGCAGGAGGAAAGTCCCAGGGCAGCGATCAGGGATAAGGCCGGGATAAGAAAAGCTGACGGTTTCATCTTAAGACCTCTTGTGCCATGCCAGGAGTATGGGGCTTGCAACAAAAACCGATGAATAGGTTCCGATCAGCACCCCGATGATCATGGCAAAGGCAAAATTGTGGATGATTTCCCCTCCGAGAAGATAGAGGGAGGTAAGCACGATCAGGGTTGTCAAGGTGGTGAGGATGGTCCGGCTCAGGGTTTCGTTGATGCTCTTGTTGATGATGTCAAACATGCTCTTTTTGTGCATCTGCCGGATGTTTTCCCGTATCCTGTCAAACACGATGATGGTATCGTTCAGCGAGTAGCCGATGATGGTCAAGAGGGCGGCAATAATGGGCAGGGAGAACTCCAGGTCCAGGAGTGAAAAGATCCCCACGGTGACCGTGATGTCATGGATCAAAGCAATGATGGCGCCCATGGCGTATTTCAGTTCGAGAA
>JAWOGI010000035.1:0-9249 GCA_046496975.1 Desulfobacteraceae bacterium
TCAAAGCGCTTGACTCCTTTTTGTATCTTAAACTCACCCATCTGCTGCGTTGCTGCAAAATTACAGGGGCAGGGTTGATTCTGTTGTTTACCGGGTCTCCCGTGCGATCTCCTCTGCCTCACTGATGCAGTACATCAGGTGGCGGGGCTCCTTGGCATCGCCGATGAAATGGAAGGTTGCCCCTGTTTTTCCAAAGAGTTTCTTTACTGCCTGGATGGCGGTCATTTTTTCGGAAATCACAATGGTGTCAAAGGCGTTGAGTTCCACAGGTTCCCTGTCATTGCCGAATTTAAAAATGGCTCCGTTTTTTGTGATTTTCTGGATGGAAACATTTTTGTACAGGGTGACTTCGTTTTTTTTCAGGCGTTCCCGTAAATAGTACCTGTCATTGCTGGACATCTCTTCTGCGAACCGTTTTTTGCGGTTGAGCACCACAGTCTCTTTGCCCTGTTCGGCCAGATAATCCGCTGTCACAAGTCCTGTGATGCCCCCTCCCAGCACGATCACCCGTTTTCCGGCTTCAATGGTTTTGTTGAGGATATCCACATTGGCGGCAAGTTCCATTTCTGTTTGAAACAGCCCCTTGATGACGGGCATCTCCGGCATGGATCCCGTGGCAACGACAATCTTGTCCGGGGCTGTTTTGTCGATGAGCTCCTGGGAGAGTTCCGTGCTGTAGTGGATCGTCACCCCGTTTTGCTCCGCCTGGCCTTTGAAAAAATCGAGAATATCGTTGAGTTCCTGTCGGCCGGGGGTTCTGGCGGCAAGGGCCAGCAGCCCCCCCGATGCCTTCTCTTTTTCGCACACAACAACCTTGTGGCCTGTCACGGCAAACATGCGGGCCGCTGCCAGGCCCGCCGGACCTGCCCCCGCCACGAGGATCGTCGATTTTTTTTCTGGCTTTTCAATCTCTTTCAGCTTGAATTCGCGTCCCACATCGGGATTGGCCACACAGGAGCCCGGCTCCTTGGAGAGAACGGCATCGATGCACCCAAGGCAGCACCCCATGCAGGGCCGTATTTCCGGGAACCTTTTCTCCATGGCCTTTCGGGGAAGCCAGGGGTCGGCCAGCAGGGCCCTGCCCATGGCGACAATATCGGCGCGGTTCTCTTTTATGATGGTATCGGCAAGCCGGGGGTCCTTTATCCGGCCAACGGTGACAACGGGCAGGGACACTTCCTGTTTAACGGCCTCGGCCAGGTGAACAAAACAGCCGTGGTTGACATACATGGAAGGGATGGTCAGTTCCGTGGAGCCGTAAACCCCGGCCGAAACATGGAGGTAGGCAGCTCCCTTTTTTTCCAGGATGGGAGCGGCCCTTCGGGCATCCTTGACCTGCCATCCGTTGTCGATATAGTCGTTCCCATTGATCCGGATGCCCACGGGAAAATCCGGCCCGGCTTTTTTCTGTATGCTGTCGATGATTTCCAGAAGAAACCTGATCCGGTTGTCAAAGGTGCCCCCGTATTGATCGCTGCGACGATTGGAGTTGGGCGACATGAACTGGTTGATGAGATAGCCGTGGGCTGCATGGAGCTCGATGAAGTCAAATCCCGCCTTTCTGCACCTGGCCGCCGAATCCCCGAAGCACTCCACAAGCTCCTCTACCTCGTGGGTTTCCAGAGCCCTGACCTCGCCTGTGACAACGGCAGGGGCCGGAATGGCCGACGGGGCCACTTTGTTGGGCAGGTAGGACTGCCTGCCTCCGTGCATGAGCTGCACCCCGAATTTCACATCGTATTGTTTCACCTTGTTCACCATGGTTTTCAGGCTTTCCACACATCCGTCGTCCCACATGGCTGGAAGATCGGGAAGCTCCTGGCCGCCGGGATGGACCGCCCCGCCTCCCACAAGCATCATCCCAACGCCTCCCCGGGCCCTCTCCAGGAAATAGTCGGTGAGCTGGTCCGTGACATACCCATTGTCATCCACTCCGAAATTAATGCTCATGGCTGACATTAACAGGCGGTTCTTCACTTCCATGGTTCCTATGGTTACAGGGCTGAACAGATGGTCAAGATCGGTCATTTTCGTGCTCCTTTTCAAGGGGGTAATTTTTTGGGCTATTTGATCAGATATTGCCGGTGAAGTCAAGTTGCCGCTTAGGCCTGACCCCGTTGCTACCGCGTTGCTATTTTTTTTAAATTATAGTACAAAGGCTGAAAAGCACAAAACTTATAATCTGAACGAAATTATTGCTTGTCTTTGGCTCCATGGGGAAGGATGAGCCGTTTAAAAACAGGCCTTGATCAGATGGAGGGGCAGTGAACCAGCGGATTAGGCCGGAGTTCTGATCAGGACCAAAAAACATTGTGGAGAAGCCGTTGCGAATAAATGAAACAATAGTGGTTGAAGGCAGGGATGATGAAAGGGCCGTCAAACAAGCGGTCCAGGCGGAAGTGATCATCACCCACGGGTACGGGATCAAAGCGTCGACGTTCAAGCGGATTGATTGGGCCAGGGAAAAAAACGGGGTGATTGTTTTTACCGATCCTGACACGGCAGGGGAGATGATCCGAAAACAAATCAACAAAAGGGTAAAGGGGTGCAAAAACGCCTTTCTGGCACGGGAAGAGGCAATCAGGAAAGAGAATATCGGCATTGAAAACGCCAATGCCGTATGCATCCGGGAGGCCCTCAAACAGGCCAGATGCATTGCCCTGGAAAGTACAGCTTTTTTTTCCATGGAGGACCTGGTCCGGTACAGCCTGGCCAACGGCCCCGGTGCCGCAGCCAACCGGGAGAAAACCGGGCAGCTGCTCAGAATCGGCTACGGCAATGCAAAACAGTTTTTAAAACGGCTCAACCACTACGGCATCACCAGGGAAGAATTCCTCCATGCCGTTGAATAGCTTTTTCCCCCTTTAACACTGGGCAGAGACAAGTTTTTCTGCCCCGGCATTCCAAAACGAACTCCCCGGTCATCAGCCTCCAGCGCCATTCATCACGATTCATAACCACTTTGCTCAAACCCAGGAAAAGAAGTCCCAACAATTCCGGTACGTCTCTTCTCAAAACGGGTGGTGCTGTCCAATCATTTGCCTTCAATTATTAATGACAGAAATCAAAATATCCCCTTGTGATTTTTATTTGTCAATATAACTTTGTATAAAGTTCTGTTTTTATGGTGTTTTTATTGTAATCTTTGCAGATTATCTCAACAGGAGCAGACATGGAAACATGTGGTCCAAAACATATATGTCTTGACAATTTAGATTTTAACTAATAACATGAATGATCAGGTCGCAGGAATGAACAAGATCCACAACCCGGCTTCTCTGTTGGTCCGTAGTGTGCGTTGCGCCAGCGGGCAGATATTTTGCAGAATAATTGAATCATTTTATGCGGGCAGGACGTTAAACCTGGTTCTAATCCCCTGTCCGACAGGAGAAAAGCGGTATGGTCTTTGAGAAACACGCTGTTGTAAAAGAGATGACAGGGTATATCAGAAAGCTAAATCATGTGGTTCAACTGGGGGCATCAAAATCCAGTCAGCAGTATGGCTTAACAGAGTCCCAGAGCAGGCTGTTGAGGGTCCTTTTTGATTTTGGCGAATTGTCCTCTGCCAAGCTGAGCAGGAAGCTCTATGTGACACCGGCAAACATCACCGGCATCATTGACCGGCTTGAAAAAAAAGAGCTGGTCCAGCGGTTGATAAAAAAACAGGACCGGAGGATTGCTTTTCTTTCCCTCACTCCAAAGGGAATTGAGCTTGTAAAGAACATGCCGGATCCCCTGGAAGAGAAATTGTCTTTGGGTTTTAAGGGGTTAAACCAGGGAGATGCCCTGCAGATAAAAGAGTCCATGGAAAGTGTTATCCAGATGCTGGACAGTGAGCCGGTTTGTTTGGATGCTTCAACCGGGGTGCCGCCGCCGTCAGGGTGAAAAGCGGTTTTTCTCTCTGGCTCTCTTCTGATAACAGAAAAAGGAAGCGTTGTTTATTATGAAACATGTGTTATGGTTGATTTTAAAGCGAACAGGTGCCAGTGTGGTAACGATTTTTGTTATTTCGCTGATCATTTTCATCGGGGTCGAACTCTTGCCCGGCGATGTGGCGGAAGCCGTGCTGGGCCAGTCCGCCACCACGGAAACAGTGGATGCGTTCCGGAAAGAGCTCAAGCTGGACCTTGCCCCCCACATCCGTTACGGCGCCTGGCTGAGCGATTTTGTCCAGGGCGACTTTGGCAAGTCCCTGGCCAATGGCCGGCCCGTCTCAGGGCTCATCGGCTGGCGGTTGGGCAACACGCTTTTTTTGGCGATGACCGCCGCGGTAATCGCCGTTCCTCTGGCCGTGATCCTTGGCATGCTGGCCGCCTTTTACCGCAACACCTTGTTTGACAAGACCATCTCCACCGTCACCCTTTCGTTTATCTCCTTTCCCGAGTTTTTCATCGCCTATATTCTCATCGCCCTTTTCTCGGTTCAGATCAACCTCTTTCCCAGCATGGCCACCATCAACAGCAGCATGGCGCTGTGGGAGAAGATCTACGCCATCATGCTGCCGGCTTTGACCCTGACCTGTGTGGTCACCGCCCACATGATGCGCCAGACCCGGGCGGCGATCATCAATGTTCTTGGCAGCGCCTATATCGAGATGGCGGAAATAAAGGGGATCAGGCGGCTGCGCATCATCATGTTCCATGCCTTTCCCAACTCCCTGTCGCCGGTGATCAACGTGATTGCGCTGAATCTCGCCTATCTTGTGGTGGGTGTTGTCATCGTGGAGGTGGTGTTTGTCTATCCGGGACTTGGACAGCTTCTGGTGGATTCCGTTGCCAAGCGGGACCTGCCCGTGGTCCAGGCATCGGGGCTTATCTTTGCCGCGGCCTATGTATTTCTTAATCTCATGGCAGATGTGCTGTCCATGCTTGCCAACCCCAGACTGAGACAGTCCAGATAGAGGAGGATGATGATGCTTGATTTATTGAAACAATCTCCAATCAGCGCCCGGGTGGGCATGGCCATCTTGCTGATCAATATTTTGGTGGCCATTTTTGCCCCGGTTCTTGCCCCTTATGGTGAAACCAGCATCGTTGGGGATGTGTGGGTCTCTTCTTCCGGCCAATTTTATATGGGAACCGATCACCTGGGAAGGGATCTGTTCACCCGACTGGTCTACGGGGCAAGGAACACCATTGCCCTGGCATTTATTACAACGGCCCTCTCCTTTATCATCGGAATTTTCCTGGGGTTCATCGCAGCGGTGAAGGGGGGGTGGATCGACCAGATCTTCAGCAGGATCATCGACATTGTCATGGCCTTTCCCACATTGATCTTTGCTCTGATGATCCTGTCGGTGCTGGGCTCGTCCATTCCTGTATTGATCTTTACCATTGCCACCCTGGATTCCACCAGGGTCTACCGCCTCTCCAGGGCCGTTGCCATGGATATCGAGGTGATGGAATTTGTCGAGGCTGCACGGCTCAGGGGTGAGGGGCTGTGGTGGCTGATGCGCTACGAGATCCTCCCCAATGCCATGCCTCCCCTTGTGGCGGAATTCGGCCTGCGGTTCTGCTTCGTGTTTCTCTTCATAGCGTCGCTGAGTTTCCTTGGACTGGGCCTGCAGCCCCCCCTGGCCGACTGGGGCGGCATGGTAAGGGAGAACGCCGGAGCCATCACCTTCGGTATCTATACCCCCCTGGTACCCGCGGCGGCCATCGCCTTTTTAACCGTTGGTGTCAATTTAATCGTGGACTGGGCGTTGCATCTGTCAAGCGGTCTCCACGAATAGCAGCTGTCCAGATTTCGGCGTGATATCCTTTCTAACCCCCGGTGATGCGGGGTGCCGGATTTAAAATGGCGGCAATAACAGCCAAAAGGAGAAAAAAATGGAAGAGAACAATTTGCTGGAGATAAAAAATCTCTGTATCGAAGGGTTTTTTGAAGAACAGTGGAACACCATTGTGGACGACATCAGCCTCAATCTGAAACGGGGGGAGGTGCTGGGCCTCATCGGCGAATCCGGTGCCGGCAAGTCCACCATCGGGCTGGCCTCCATGGGGTATACCCGGCAGGGGTGCCGGCTGGCGTCCGGTTCCATCAATCTGGACGGGGTGGAACTCATGGGCGCTTCAGACGAGGATCTGAGAACAATCCGGGGATCGAAGATCGCCTATGTGGCCCAGAGTGCCGCCGCATCCTTCAATCCCTTTCACCGGGTGATCAAGCAGTATGCTGAGGCCCCGGTTCAGCACGGTCTCATGGGGTATGAAGAGGCGGAACGGGACGCCATAAATATCTATGAACGGCTCTTTCTGCCCAACCCCGAAGAGATCGGGTTCCGGTATCCCCATGAACTGTCCGGGGGGCAGCTTCAGCGGGCCATGGTGGCCATGGCCATGTCCTGCAAACCGGATATCATCGTTTTTGACGAACCCACCACGGCCCTGGATGTCACCACCCAGATCGAGGTGCTGGCCGCGGTCAAGGAGATCACGGAAAAGATGAACAAGGCAGCCCTTTACATAACCCACGATCTGGCCGTGGTGGCCCAGGTGGCCCACAGGATCATGGTGCTGAAGAACGGGAAACTGGTGGAGGAGGGAGAGACAAGAAAGCTGATCAAGCACCCCAAAGAGAAGTACACCAGGCAGCTGCTTTCCGTGCGTAACCTGAGAGAGGAGAAGGAGATTACCGACCGCATGGATGTGATCCTGACCGTGGAGGATGTCCATGCCGCCTATGTGGGCAATGAAATGGTGCTAGAAGAGATCGACCTCACCGTGAGGAGGGGGAGAACCGTTGCCCTCGTGGGAGAGTCGGGAAGCGGCAAGAGCACCCTGGCACGGGTGATCACCGGTCTTCTGCCGGCAAAGAAAGGGTCCATCTCCTTCCTCGGCCAAAAGATGTCCCTGGATTTAAAGCACCGGGACAAGGATAGCCTCAGGCGGCTCCAGATGATCTACCAGATGCCCGATACTGCCCTGAACCCCAAGCAGACCGTCAGGACCGTCATCGGCCGGCCCTTGAACTTCTATTTCGGCATCAAGGGAGAAGAGGCGGAAACGAGGATCCGGGAGCTTTTAACCAAGATCGAGCTTGATCCGGACAAGTACATCGACCGGCTCACCACCGAGCTGTCAGGCGGCGAAAAGCAGAGGATCTGCATTGCCAGGGCCCTGGCTGCCGAACCGGACCTTATCATCTGCGACGAGGTCACCTCGGCTTTGGACCAGCTGGTTGCCGAGGGGATATTGAGCCTGCTCCAGGACCTCCAGAACGAGATGGACATCTCCTATCTCTTCATCACCCACGATCTGGCAACGGTGAAGGCCATATCGGACAAGATTGTCATCATGCTGGAAGGCAGGATCGTCGAACAGGGCGAAAAAAAAGAGATCCTCTCACCGCCCCACCACGAGTACACGGACAAGCTGCTGGCCTCGGTGCCCGAGATGGATCCCAACTGGCTGGACAACCTTCTGGATGAGCGGGCCTCGACCTTTTTGTAACGGCCATGCCCTGCGGGCACAACAAAGCATGAAAGCTTTTAGCTGAGTACTGATGGCTGACGGCTGACGGCTTTCTTATAAAAAAAGGAGAAAAAAGATGACAAATGCCTCACGATTAAAAGAGCTGTATGAACAGAATCGAATCAGCAGAAGAGAGTTTATCACCCGGGCATCGGCCCTCGGCCTTGCGGTGGCTGTTTCCCCGGCGTTTTTAGCCGGCAGGGCGGCCGCGGCAGCCCCCCGGCAGGGAGGCCGGTTCCGCATCGGGTGTACCGGCGGCTCCACAACAGATTCCATGGATCCAGCCACCCTGACCTCAAACATGAACCAGAACCTCAACTGGCAGCTCCGGAACAACCTGGTGGAGATCGACCACAAATTCAATGCTGTTCCTGAACTGGCAGAGTCCTGGGGTGCCTCTTCCGATGCAAAGACCTGGACCTTCAAGCTGAGAAAAGGGGTGGAGTTCCACAACGGCAAAACCATGACAGCCGAGGATGTGATCTACTCCATCAAGCACCACATGGGGGAAAAGTCCAAATCAGGAGCCAAGGCGTACCTGAAGAGCATCGAGAGCATCAAGGCGGACAACAAGTACGAGGTGGTCTTCAATCTCTCCAGCGGCAGTGCCGATTTCCCCTTTCTTCTGGGGGATTATCACCTTTCCATCTGCCCCGCAGGAACCGAAGGGGACCAGTGGGAAGAGGGGATCGGAACCGGCGCCTACATGCTGGAGAAGTGGGAGCCAGGGGTGAGGGCCTTTGCCAGGCGCAATCCCAACTACTGGAAAGAGGGCAGGGGCCATTTTGACGAGGTGGAAACCCTCTCCATCACCGACACCAGTGCCAGAACCAATGCCCTGAAAACCGGCCAGATCGATTACATGGACCGGTGCGAGCTGAAAACCGTCCATTTCATGAAGAAAGTTCCCGGCATTGACGTCACAGCCGTCACCGGCACGGCCCATTACACCATTCCCATGATGGTTGATCAAAAACCGTACAACGACAACAATGTCCGCATGGCGCTGAAGCTGGCGGTTAACCGCCAGGAGCTTGTCAAACGGATACTGAGGGGGTATGGCGAGCCGGGCAATGATCACCCCATCGCCCCGGTAAACAAGTATTTTGCCAAAAACCTGGAACAGCGAACCTACGATCCTGACAAGGCAAAATTTTACATGAAAAAAGCCGGGATGCTGGATCACACCTTTAACCTCCACGCTGCTGACGCGGCCTTTTCAGGAGCAGTGGACGCGGCAACCCTCATCAGCGAGCATGCCAAAAAAGCCGGCATCAATATCAATGTTGTTCGGGAGCCCAATGACGGCTACTGGAGCAATGTGTGGATCAAGAAAGAGTGGTGCATGTGCTACTGGGGGGGGCGTCCCACCGAAGACATGATGTTCTCCGTTGCCTATGCCGATGGTGCCCCGTGGAACGACACCCACTGGAAAAATGACCGGTTCAACAAGCTGCTGGTTGCCGCCAGGGCAGAGCTGGACAGTGACAAACGGAGAAAACTGTACGAAGAGATGCAGGCGATCTGCAGAAATGACGGCGGCACGGTGGTGCCCATGTACAACCAGATGGTGGCGGCCAATTCCAAAAAACTGACCCACGGCCCCATATCCGGACATATGGCCATGGACGGCATGAGAAATGCCGAGCGGTGGTGGTTTAAAAAGTAAGGTTCCCACGTGGCTGGCCAAAGGTTTTTTTTATAAGAAAGTCGTGGTGATCCGGCTGCCTCTAATTCGACTTTTTATCTTTGTTGTGAGCACGCTGCTCATGGTCGT
>JAWOGI010000048.1:0-3130 GCA_046496975.1 Desulfobacteraceae bacterium
CAGATTGAGGGGACCAAAGGCGACATCCTCGACCACCGTGGGGCTGAACAGCTGGTCGTCGGCATCCTGAAACAGCAGCCCGATCCGGTGCCGCACGGCTTCAAATTCCTTTTCTGTGTTGACCCGGCTGCCGAAGATTTCAATGCGGCCGGAATCGGGCTTTAAAAGCCCCATGATAATGTGAAGAAGGGTGGTCTTGCCGCTGCCGTTGGGTGCGATGATTCCCAGACGGCTTTTCCGGTAGAACTTCAGATCGAGATCATCGATGACTTTGCTGCTGCCGGGGTAGGTAAAGTTGATGCCAGCCAGGTTGATCAACAATGAATTGTTTTCATCTTCTTTCATTTACGATTGTCTACTCCATACGTTTGAGGTGTGTTCCATGTTTATTCTGGGCTTGGTCATAACATTGGCCGCTGGTCACATTTGGCCCCACCCCATGACCAAGTCCTTTATTTTTGGTACCAGGTGCCGTTGCTGTTTTTAAGAAACTCCCCCTTTTTGGCCTTTTTGACGATCTGAAGCCCCCGGAGTTTTTCGACCTTTTCCAAGCTCACCCCCTGCTGCTTTGCAATGGCCGAGTAGATGGTTTTCCGGTCTCTGTTCTCCTGATCGACCAGGGCCTTATCGGGCTTTTTTTCTGTGACAAATTCAAGATACCCCCTGGCATTTTCGCCAACAATCCCCTGGGCCTTCATCTGTACAATTTTGGGCAGTCTCTTTTTCATCCGTTCCTTGATGCCGCCGGCCAGAGCGGCCTGCCCGCCAAACAGGGAAAACAGAAAAAAAACAAGGCATGGTACAATGAGTCTACTCTTCGTCATAACTTCCTCCTTTTCGATCGGCCAATCAAATACCAATAAAACAAAACTCAAACCTGTGCCGAGGGATCAGCGAGTTTGGATATTTGGTATTGAGTATTGGTTATTATTTGTAATTCGGGATTTGTAATTTGTTATTTTCCCCCCTTGATCAACGGAGTCGTGATCAACCCCACCCCAGGGTGGCCTATGTTATGATCAAGCCCGAGGTTTCACTCTTTGATCTCTTCTTCGGCCTGGTCAATGTCGTCAAAAAAGCTGTCAAGGGCCCTGTCCACCTTTACATTCACATCAATGGTGATGTGGATGGGTTTGACCTCAACGGGCTTGACCTCAACCTCGTGGGAGGTGCTGCAGCCCATTGCCATTAGAAACACAAAAACCGCTGAAACAAAAATTGTTCGTCGATGCATATCATTCTCCTGTTCAGTGATTTGGATCATCGAGCCTGGGACCGGGAAAATGGAAATGCATCCCCCCTGCTGATCACTGGCTGCCAAGTATCTGGTTAAGCCTGGTGCCAAATTGCAGAACCTGGTTAAACGGAAGCCTCAAGTTGAGATCGATGGCGATCCCCTGGAAGCGGGAACCGGGACTTGAGGCATCAACCCTTGCAAAGCTCTGCAGCTCTTTTTTGTACACAAAGGGAAGCCTGTCCCTGGGCTTGCCGTCAAAGGCCATCTTGACAACAAGCTCCTCCCCGGCTGTGTTGAAGTTGAGCCGCGCCCATTTGTAATTATAGTTTTTCAGCGCCTCCCTTGCAAGATCTATCTGAGAAAACTGCGCCGTCCCCCGGGGAATACCGGACAGCAGCCGGTCAGTTCCTGTCACCCGGATGGTTCCGCCCCTGCCGGGAGCTGAAAAGAGGAACCCGTTGTCAAAGGAAACAATGCCCCGGTCATAGGAGAGGGGAATTCTTCCGCTGAGGCTGCCCTCCCCTTCTGCCTGGAACGAGCCGATCTGTTCGAGGATGTCGGAAAGTTTCAGCCGGTCGCAGTAGAGGTTTAGCTTATATTTTTCCTTTCCCGGCACTATCCTCACCGCGCCGGTGGAGACCCTTCCCCGGCACCACCGGAAATCACATCCTTCCAGGAGCAGTGAAGAATCCGGCTCAACGGCGTACACAAGGGAAACATCGGACACGTGTATATCATCCAGATCGATGGTGTCAATGGTCAGCACCTGGCTGTTGCCGCTTTCAAAAGGATTGATGCTGCTGATCTGCAGGGTTGTGTCGATGCCCCCGGCGGCAAGGCTGTTTTCAGGCAGGGCAAAGAACCCCTCGGAAACATCCAGGGTGATCCGGCTGGTGATGGTGCTGATGTCCGTCTCGATCTTTCCCTCTGCCGCAAAAAGAAAGTTGAAATCCATATCCCTGCCAGAAGCCAGCAGGTGTCTCTCCAGGGCATTGGAGACAATCCGTCTCTTCCTGGTTTCAAACTGCAGCGTTGCCCCACCCCTTTTTTCTTTTTCCCCGGGAACCTCGGCACTGGCGGAAAAATCGACCATCAGGCTCTCCTGATCTGGTTTAAACAGACCTGTGACGGCGGCTGTGCCGGAGACGTCAAAGCCCGTGCCGGTCTGGGCAATGCCGCCGCTGATCTCTGCCATTTTTCGCCCGTTCAGGGCAAGCCTGCCCGCCGAGAACCGCCCCTTTGCCGTTTTTTCTTGAAAGGGGAATGACAGGGGAACAAGGGCCTCTATGGTTTCAATGGTTACCTTCTGTTCCGGCAAAACGGCACTGGCAGCGGCAAATTGCGGCTGGATGGTCACAGAGGGGGTTAACTTTTTTGTCAGGGCAACCCTGCCGGGAATGTCAATTTTCGGGATCTCCAGGCGGCCGGCATCAAAGGATAGCGTGGTGCGGGAGGTGGCAAGGGTGAAGTTGACACGGCCTCCCCTCCCCTTTCTGCTGAAATCAAAACTGCCCGTACCGATGAGTCGGGGACGGCTGACCCTGGCGTGGAGAGTGCCCATGTCAACATCGAGGTTTGACAGGCCCGCCATGAATTCCACATCTCCTTTGAACCGGCTGCCGGCGGCCTTGAGCTGGAAACGGGGCCGGACCGCCCGGACGTCAAAGCTTTCTTCCCCTGTAACAAAAGAGAAGACTTCTTCACCGGTTTTTTTTTCTCCTGCCCCTTTCACCGAAACCCGCCATTTCCCACCGGGAGAGGCCTGGCACTGGTAATCGACCCTCACAGGCAGAGGTGTTTTCCCGCCCAGCCCCTCCAGGAGATGCTCTCCTGGAGGGGCTGGGCGGGAAAACACCTCTGCCTGTGAGGGTCGATTACCAGTGCCAGGCCTCT
>JAWOGI010000049.1:0-13721 GCA_046496975.1 Desulfobacteraceae bacterium
CTTGAGGCACTTGCCCGGTACCATTGCCATATCACTCTTGTCATCACCCAGCCGGACAGGCCCAGGGGCCGGGGGAAAAAGATGATGCCGCCGCCGGTAAAAACAGCTGCCAGACGGCTGGGACTCGAGGTTATCCAGCCCGAATCCATGGAAGAGGAGCAGGTCCAGGAGAAACTCAAGGCCCTCAAGCCGGACCTTTTCGTGGTGGCGGCCTTCGGGCATAAACTCTCAAAAGAACTCCTTGCCATTCCAAGGCTCTGCCCCATCAATATCCACGCCTCCCTGCTGCCCCGTTACAGGGGCTCTTCGCCCATCCAGGCGGCGCTCCTCAACCGGGACAAAGAGACAGGGGTGACCACCATGGTAATGGACCAGGGCCTTGACACCGGCGCCATGCTCCTCACCGCCAAAACCCCCATTGCCGGAAATGAAACCGCAGCAACCCTCCACGACCGGCTGGCCGCCATGGGGGCGGACCTGATCATTGAAACCCTTGATGCCATTGCCGCCGACACCATTGAGCCCCGGCCCCAGAACCACGACCTGGCAAGCCATGCGCCCATACTTACGAAAGAGGACGGCAGAATAGACTGGCGCCTCGAACCGGACCAGATCCACGCCCTTGTCCGGGCCATGACCCCCTGGCCCGGCACCTTCACCTTTTTAAACACCAGGCGCATCAAGGTCTTTGCCGTAAAAAACAAAGAGATGGAGACCGGCCTGCCGCCGGGAACCATCATCTCCTGCGACGACCAGGGAATCCATGTTGCCGCAGGAAAGGGGTCTGTGACCATACTGGAACTCATGGGGGCTTCCGGGAAACGGCTGACAGCAGGCCAGTTCCTCCAGGGAAACAGGCTTGAGCCGGGTGACCGGCTTGGATAAAAAACAGACAAAATCAACGGCCGCTGCCATTGAAACCGATGCCAGAGAGACAGCCCTGGCGGTCCTGGTGGAAACCGAGAAAAACAAAATCACCCTGGACAGGGCCCTTGCCCGGTTTTCACACCGGCTGGACAGGCTCTCAAAACGGGACAGGGCCCTTGCCAACAGCATCATTTACGGCACACTGCGGTGGCGGGGACACCTGGACTGGATCATCATCGCTTTTTCCAGCCGGAGGCTGGACCAGATGGCATTGGAGGTACGCTGCCTGGTGCGCATGGCCCTGTACCAGATTGTCCACATGGACAGAATCCCCGTTTCCGCCGCCGTGAACAGCGCCGTCTCCATGGCCCGGAAAACCGCCGGGAAACCGGCGGCGGGGTTTGTCAACGCTTTGCTGAGAAAAGCGGGACACAACCACGCCGCGGTTGCCCTGCCCGACAGAAAAAAAGACCCGGCCCTTTTCATGGCAGCGGCAAAATCACTGCCCCTGTGGCTGTCCAAGCTGTGGATCCGGCAGTTCGGGGTTGAAAAGAGCCTGAAGCTCTGCGATGCCATCAACCAGATACCTGTTATCACGGTCCGGGCAAACACCCTGAAGATCCAGCGACAAGACCTTGTACCACTGCTTGAAAAGATCGCCGCCGATTTGTCACTGACCCGATACGCCGCAACAGGGGTGTCGTTTTCCAGGCCAGCCCTGCCCATTGCAGAGATGGAGCCCTTTCAGCAGGGACTGTTCCAGGTCCAGGACGAGGCGGCCCAGCTGGTGACAACCCTCCTGGACCCCCAACCCGGGGAGAGGATACTGGATGCCTGCGCCGGACTGGGGGGAAAGACCGGCCATGCCGCCCAGTGCATGGAAAACAGAGGAGAGATCACTGCCTGGGACAAGGACAGGGAGAAGCTTTTGATCCTTGAGTCGGAAATGAAGCGGCTGGGGATTTCGGTGGTGAAGACCGGAGAGAGAGACCTGCTGGAGCCGCCAGGCCCCTGGCATCAAAACAGTTTCGACCGTGTGCTCCTCGATGCCCCGTGCACCGGTCTCGGTGTTTTGCGGCGGAACCCCGAGGCCCGATGGAACCGGTGCCGGGAGGACATCCCAAGGCTTGCCGCCATCCAGAGCCGCATGCTGTTCCATGCCGCAGACCTCGTAAAACCCGGCGGCAGGCTGGTGTATGCTGTCTGCTCATGTCAGACCCGGGAAAACGAAGCAGTTATCCAGACATTTCTCGACCAGAGAAAAGAGTTCTCCATCACCGGCACCCCCCTGCTCTCCCCCGGTACTCCCCCGGGAAAAAGCCATGACCGGCCCGCCACAGAGAATTCCACCCCACCTGTTCCGGCAGATCTGATCTCTGACAGGGGCTTTCTTAAAACATACCCCGACACCCCCTCCATGGACGGCTTCTTTGCCGTGGCCATGGACAAGAAAACGGTATAACCCAAACAAAACCAGGAGACCTACAATGGGAATCATAGCACCATCCATTCTTTCTGCAGATTTTACAAAACTCGGTGAGGAGATCACCGATGTCACCAGCGCCGGGGCGGACTGGATCCATGTCGATGTCATGGACGGCCGGTTTGTCCCCAACATCTCCTACGGCCCGGTCATTGTCAAGGCGGCGAAAAAGGCCACGGACATCCCCCTGGATGTTCACCTCATGATCGAGAAACCGGATCTTCTCATCCCCGAATTCATCAAGGCCGGGGCCGATCTGATCTCTGTCCACGTTGAAGCCTGCACCCATCTGCACAGGACCCTTCAGTTGATCAAGGAGGCCAACGTAAAGGCCGGGGTGGCCCTGAACCCTGCAACCCCCCTTGAATCCATTGAATGGGTACTGGAGGAACTCGACTTTATCCTGATCATGAGTGTCAACCCGGGGTTCGGCGGCCAGACCTTCATTGGCCCAAGCCTTGAAAAGATCCGGCGGCTTAAATCCATGATAAAATCCAGGCAGGCAGACACCATCATACAGGTGGACGGGGGGGTTGACACCTCCAATATCGGCGAGATCGCAACGGCCGGGGCAGACTCTTTTGTTGCCGGATCGGCCATATTCCACACCCCGGATTACCAGAAGACCATCGCCCTGCTCAACGCAGGCATTGACAGAGGAAAGGCCCATGCCAGAACAGCCTGACAACCATGTGCTTGTCATCCACGGCCCCAACCTTGACATGCTGGGCAGAAGAGAGCCCGACACCTACGGCAGCAAAACCCTCGACCAGATCAACCAGGAGATCAAGGCCGAGGCAGAGCGGCTGAACATGGCAATCACACCGTTCCAGTCCAATTACGAGGGGGCCATCGTGGAGCAGATCCACCTGGCCCTTGACGAAAAATACAGCGGCATCATCATCAACCCTGCCGCCTACACCCACACCAGTGTTGCCATCCAGGACGCACTGGCAATGGTTGCCGTTCCTGTGGTGGAGGTGCACCTCTCCAACATCTACAAACGGGAGTCGTTCCGGCACCACTCCATGGTGTCCGGTGTGGCAACGGGCCAGATAACGGGGTTTGGGTCATCGGGGTATCTGCTGGCGCTCAGGGCCCTAAAGCAGATTGTGTAATGGATCACAGAAACGTTTTGATCCTGGCCGCCACGGAAATGGAAGCGGCCCCCCTCCTGGAAATTGTCGTCACGGGCAGGGAAACCACCTCCCGTGCCGGCAGAAAAATCGTTGAGGGAGAACACTGTTCCCAGGGGTTCAGGCTTGTCATCACAGGGCCGGGGAGCATCAACTGCGCCCAGGCCCTTGCCGCTGAACTGGAAAGCAACTCCCCGAAGCTTGTGCTCCAGACGGGGATCGCCGGGGTCTTCCGGGAAACAGGCCTTCGCCCCGGGGACATCGCTGTTGCCGATTGTGAAACCTGCATCCACACCGGGGTGGAAGATCCCTCTTCTCCTTTGAAAAACGCCCCCCTGCCCTTTGATCTTGTCAGAGAGACCCCCTCCACCCGGCGGGGAATCTTTCCAATAGACCGAACCCTTTCCCGCCATGCCCTGGAACTCTTGTCCCGCCGTTTGCGTCGTGAGAAATGCCGGGTGATGAAAGGTCCCTTTATTACGGTCTCCACCGTAACCGCCACCCGGGAAAGGGCCCGGGCTCTGTTTTCCCTCTTCTCACCCTGCATGGAAGCCATGGAGGGGTCTGCAGCGGCCCATGTGGCGGCCCTGTACAACATCGATTTCCTGGAGGTAAGATGCGGATCCAACTATGCCGGCATAAGAAACAAAGAGCAGTGGAACATCCCCCTGGCAGCCCAAAGGGCCTGCCGGGCAGCGGCCTGTCTCCTGGAAACCAGCCTGCCGGAAAACACCAATAAACCCGATACGCCTTGAACGCCCATGGTCCGGTGTTAACGCCCATGGGCCATTGTTTTGTGGGAGGGGCTTGGTCGTAACATCGGCCACTCGTCACATTTGGCGGGCCAACGGGGTCAGGAACTTCTTGCGATTTTGATCTCTCTTGTGTATACTGATTACAGTCCGGCTTGGTTACATACCGTTCGGCCCACAACAAAAGTAAAAACTTCGGTTCGGTTGAACGGAGTTTCATATACCCCCCATGATGCATCAGCATCACAACAAAGAATAAAAGCTGTCAGCCATCAGTCACCAGCAGGAATTTACTGGAAGCTGACTACTGATGGCTGACGGCTGATGGCTGACGGCTGACGGCTTTCTTATAAAAATTTATCCATCCGCTAAGGAGGTTCCCCAGATGATTAAAGCAAAAGACATAATGGAAAAAAAGGTCATTTCTGTTTTTCCAGACACAGACATCACAAAAGCCGTTGAAATCCTCATCAGCAACCACATCAACGGGGTTCCAGTGGTTGATGAAAACGGAAAGATCAAAGGGGTCCTCTGCCAGAGCGACCTGATCTTCCAGCAGAAGGAACTTCCCCTTCCTCCCATCCTCACCATCCTGGACGGCATCATTCCCCTCTCCTCATCGAAAAAATTCGAAAAAGAGTTTCAAAAGATATCGGCAATTAAAGTCCAACATGCCATGGTCACCGAGGTGGTGACGGTGACCCCGGAAACCCCGATGCAGGAGATCGCCGCCTTGATGGTGGAAAAGCATTTTCATACCATCCCTGTGGTGGAAAACGGCAGGATTGCCGGCATCATAGGAAAAGAGGACGTCTTAAAAACCCTTGCAGGATAGGGTTGTTATCCTGTACAGAACACTCTCCCGGCAGACCCTGCAGAAGGTTGTGGAAACCATGTCCAGATGCTTGGTATCCTTGGAAAAATTCATCACACACCCCCTTTGGTCGCAGTGCCCGAGGGTCATGAGATGCCCGAATTCGTGCATGGCAACCTTTACTGCTCTTGCCGGGTCCCCGTGCAGCCTGTGCAGGGAGACAAGGGCGCACCTGCCGCCCATCCTTGCCTCGCCAAGAACAAACGAGAAGACCGGGATAAAAAGGTCTTCATCAAACAAAGCGATCACCTTGGCAAAACCTGAAAAATCCATGTTTTCAAGTTTTTTTATGATCACACCGGCATCGTATTGAACCCGCCGGTTATCAAAGGCATCGAGGAAAGGGGCCACACCAGGCAGAACAGCCCCAGAAACATTGAACGCTTTTGCCACAGAACTGGCAACCGCCTGAACAAGAGATCCGTCGATCTCACCAACAGGAAGGATTCCCACATGGAAACACTCTGAATTCATATCCCTTCCAGTGTGTGAGGGGTCAGGCCTGCGTTATTGTCATTATCTACGGCGTTTTTGGGATTATACTGGATAGGAAAGATAAGGACAATAACGCAGACCTGACCCCGTTGGTTGATTGCTGGTTTTTTGTGCAAGGTTGATGTTAAGGTTGACACCGAACCGCACAGCGTATAAATTTGTACAACAGCCATGGTGCTATGCATCACAACATCAAAAATGCCGAAGATGCAGCGACCACCCAAATTGAGCTGGTGTCAAGCGGTTCCCTGTTGTTTTCAACCAGAGACCGGGGGAGCAGACCATTGACAGCAATTTCAGACAAACAAGGAGACCCCCATGCCGGAAAAAAAAATTGACTCGACCAATGAGATCCTTTTGATTCTATGCAAAACCGTTCAAAAAGTATTATCAAAAGCGTCAGCACGGGACATAACCTTTTCACCCCTTGTGCAGAAGATCAACAAAACCTGTTTAAAGCCTGACATTGGGTGTTTCACGGTTTTTGAAGGGGGCATTTCCGGTCTTTTGATCATGAACTTTTCAGCCGAAGCGGCCCTTGACATTTACAAAAGCTACATGCTCCACATGGGAATGCCGGAAGAAGAGCTCTCCATCCTCCACACCTCCGATGATGTTGCCAATGTACTGGGAGAACTGATGAACCAGACAATGGGACATTTCCAGACCGACCTGCGCCAGGAGCTCCACGTCTCCATCAACCAGAATCAGCCCAAAATGCTTGTGATCAACAAGGACATCCACATCTCCATTGACACCCAGATCGTCAACCCCCAATACAGGCGGGTCTCGTTTGAAACAGAGAATCACCGTCCCTTCTACCTGGAACTCGGCATCGAAGAGACCATATTTGAACCCCTGTTCCCCTTTGAAAAACAGAAACACGAAGACATTGAGGATATTTTAACCCAGGCCAGGGAGCAGAAGGAAAAGTCCGGCAAGAACAAGGGAGATAACGAGGCCGACGACGATTTCATGTCCAACCTGGGGCTGTAGCCATCAATCGGGAAATATCCGGTTTATGGCCACAAAGCTGTCAAGATCCGACAAAAAGAGATCCATCAACCGGGGGTCAAAATGGCGGCCCCTCTCCCGGGCGAACAAGGCCTTTACCCTGTCAAGGGACCAGGCCTCTTTGTAGCAGCGTTCATGGGTCAAAGCATCAAAAACATCGGCGATGGCCGCTATCCTGCCGTAAATATGGATATTCTCCCCTGCCAGCTTCCGGGGATAACCGGTGCCGTCCCATTTTTCATGGTGCTGCAGAGCAACGATGGCTGCGGTCTTCATGATCTGCCGCCTGGAGTTTTTCAAGATATCATACCCCATTTCGGCATGGGTTTTGATAATGTCAAACTCCTCGTTGGTCAGCTTGCCCGGTTTATGGAGGATCGCTTCGGGAATGCCGATTTTCCCGATATCATGCATGGGAGAGGCGAGCTTGAGCATTTCTGCCGATTTTTCATCCATGCCATATCTCCTGGCAAGCCGATAACACACCTCAGCCACCCGGGTGACATGGTTGGCCGTCTCTTTTGACCGGGTTTCAACAATTTCCCCCAGGGTGTAGATCACCTCTTTCTGGGTGTCAATGATCTCCCTGGCCAGGGAAACATTGTCAAAACCGATGGAGACACTGTTGGTGTAGATCCTGACAAGATTGCGGTCAACAGCGGAAAGGTTCCGGCATCCGCTGAGGTAGAGAAGGCTTGTGGCCCCTTCACTGGTCTTGAAAACACCGACGTACATATCCTTTGAAAACAGATCCCCGCCGGTTTCCTTCAAAGTTTCCACCTCGGCCAGAACATCCCCGGGAAGCACCTTTCCGGTCTCCTCCTCAAGACGTCCGGCGTACTTTCCAGTGCCGGCAACGATTTTCATTTCTTCATCAAAAAACGAAACAGCATAGGCACTGCTAAAATCTGCGGCAGCATCGGAATCTGGCTTTAAAATCCCGAGAAGCTGGGCAAGAACACCCGAGGCAAAGTGATAAACAGAGGTGGCTTTAAAAATAGAGGCCGTCGAGTCAATGATACGCTTCAGCCCGATCCTGTTGTGTTCGATCAGCCTCAGGTTGCTGTAGCCCCGCAGGGATGCTGTCACCGCAGTAAAGAGTTTCTGGGCGGTCAGCTCGGTCTTCGCCTTGTAATCATTGATATCGTACCGGGCAATCACCTCCTGCTCCGGAGCCTTGCCCGGCTGGCCGGTTCTCAAAAGAATCCTTACAACAGAGTTGCCAAGCTCTTCCCGGATATACCGGACAAGGGCCAGCCCCGAGTCGTCCCTTTCCATGACAACATCGAGAAGAATCAGGGCAATATCCTTCTCCTGCTCAAGAATCTTTCTGGCACCTCTGCCGGAAAAGGCATGGTGCAGCTCAACGGGACGCTCTTCAAAGGTGTAACTCTGAAGGGCTATCCGTGTTATTTCATGGATCTCCTTTTCATCATCGGCGACCAGGATTTTCCAGGGACGACCTTTGGCCCGGGAAAATGCTGCGGCCTTGATCTCCTCATCGGCAAACAAAAGTTCATTTTCGATTTCTTCCCTGGTTTTTATTTTTTTTGTCATCCTCTCTCCTTGAAAAATAGACATCCACCAGTTTTTCAGCAAGACCTGTATAGTTACGAGCGGTTAAAGCCCTCATTCGCTGCTGAAACTGCGGAGGAACTTTTTCAAGGTTGCCGATAAACACATCAAAATCCTTTTTCCCAATTTTCTTTCCCCGGGTAAGATCCTTGAGTCTTTCATAGGGATTCTCCTCACCAAACACCCGCATTGCCGTTTGAAAAGGTTCGGCAAGGAGCTCTGGATTGGCATCCAGATCCTCGAGGAGCGCCTCCCGGTCCAGGGTGATTTTGCCCACCCCTTTTACGGCATTTTTCAACCCTATAAGATAGTACCCCAGCAGGGTGCCCACACTTCTCAAAACCGTGCTGTCGGAAAGGTCCCGTTGAAACCTTGATTTTTGAAGCTTGACCGCCAGGTGTTCCATCATGGAGATGGCCAGTCCCATGTTTCCCTCACTGTTTTCAAAATCAATGGGATTGACCTTGTGGGGCATGGTGGAAGATCCCGTCTCCCCCTCTTTGAGCTTCTGCCTGAAATAACCGATGGAGATATACCCCCACATGTCCCTGTTGAAATCAACAACAACGGCGGCCGAGCGCACCATGGCGTGGAGAATATAGGCCAAAGAGGCGTTGGGATTGATCTGGGTGGTAAACAGAAGGGGCTCAAGACCCAGATAGCGGGAGAGAAATCGCTCTTCCGCACCGATCCAGTCAACATCGGGAAAAACAAAACAGTGGGCATTGAAATTGCCGGTGGCGCCGTTGATCTTTGCCTGAACCGGGGCGGTTTGCATATCGCCAAGCTCCTGCTGCAGCCGCCAGGCAAAATTGACAAACTCCTTGCCCATGGTTGTGGGGGTTGCCGGCTGACCATGGGTTCTGGACATCATGGCATCCGTCTTGTACGAAAGGGCCTTGTTTTCAATGGCAGAGACAAGCTCTTCCAGGGCGGTTTCCACAAGTTTTTTACCCTTTTTCACCATAAGGGCGTAGGAGATGTTGTTGATGTCATCCGACGTACAGGCGAAGTGAACCCACTCGCTGATATCAAAACGGCCTGCCGCAACCAGTCTCTCCTTGATAAAATACTCCACGGCCTTGACATCGTGGTTGGTGGTTTTTTCTATTTTTTTCACTTCCAGGGCATCGGATTCACTGAAGTTTTCGACGATTCCGTCGATCTCCTCCCAGGAGCCCGGCTCTTTTCCGGACAGCTTCAGGTCCGTCAAAATAAACTTAAGCCACTGGATCTCCACCTCAACCCTGTGCCTGATCAATCCATACTCGGAAAAAATGTCACACAGTTCACCGGTCAGCCCGGCATACCTTCCATCAAGTACAGAAAGCGATTTAATTCCCATTCTCAATCCTTTTCAACGCTGTTTCTTTGTTTTAAAACGCAACTTGAGCCAAATAAGTAGTGCTGGCATAAACTTCCTTTACTGTATATACTTATTTCAACACGGAAGATGTGTCAACATCATTTATCTGCACCCTGGTGTGGGGTCAGGCTTTCGTTATGAAAATTATCAGCCTCAAGATTTTTTTTGACAAAAAAAACCAATATGATAGGCTGAACATTATTCTTTGATACGGGCTTGGTCATAACATCGGCCACCCTGGGGTGGGGTCACCTTTTCGTTATTAACATTATCGTGTGCTTTATGGTTTGACGTGCTGTTCTGGCCGATAACGTCAATAACAAAAGCCTGACCTTGTTGGCCCGCAAAATGTGACGAATGGCCGATGTTATGACCAAGCCCACAATATCCTTCGCAGGTGTTCAGCGCTGACCCAGAGCCAGAGAGTAATCAATTAATCTGGAGAACCACCGGAGACCGGAATTATGGACAAAAAAGGGCAGGATCCCCCAGTCACGTTTATCCACGACCCCCTGCAGCCCCATGTAAAAAAAACAAAGTCTCCATGGAAGGTTCTCATTGTTGACGATGAAAAGGCCATCCATGACATAACTGAAAGAGTCCTTTCAGACTTCACCTTCAGGAAAAATCACCTGGCCTTTTTGCACGCCTTCTCGGGAAAAGAGGCGACACTGCTTCTGGAAAAGAACCCGGATACGGCTCTTGTGCTGCTGGACGTCATACTGGAGTCGGAAACCGCAGGCCTCGACTTTATCCGCCATGCAAGAAAAACCCTCGGCAACACAATCACCCAGATGGTCATCCGCACCGGCAGACCGGAAACCGCTCCGGAGCAGCGGGTGATTGAAGCCTATGAAATAAACGACTACCGGATGAAAAGCGAATTGACCGCCCAGAAACTTTATGCCGTGGTAACCGCCTCCCTGGGATCCTTTGACGCCAAATCCCGCCTGAAAAATGAACTTGAAAAACGAAGAAAAAGTGAAGCCAGGTTCAGAGACATTGCTCAGAGCATGGGCGACTGGATATGGGAAGTCGATCCAGAGGGGTTGTACACATACAACTCCCATGGCTCGGAACATCTCTCCGGATACCGCTTAGAGGAACTTCTGGGAAAAGAGTTCACCTTCCTCTTCACCGAAAAGAGCAAAAACGGGCCGTTTCAGGCCATACATCAATGCATGGCCTCTGGCAGTTCCTTTGAAAACATTGAGATATGGATCCGCAACAGGGAGAACACCAGAAAATGCCTTCTTACCAGCGGCACACCCATCAGAAGCAAGAAAGACAAAGCCCTTCTGGGATATCGCGGTGTTCACAAGGATATCACCCGGCTGAAACGCTCCGAAGGAGAAAAAAAAAAGCTCGTCTCCCAGCTGAGACAGTCCCAGCGGCTTGAAGCCATTGGAACCCTTGCCGGAGGCATTGCCCACGATTTTAACAATATCCTCGGGGCTATCCTTGGATACACCCAGCTCCTTCAAATGGACATTTCGAAAGACCAGAAGGCAGACCACTACATCAACCAGATACTCAAGGGGTGCAACCGGGCCAAAAATCTCATTGTTCAGCTCCTGGACTTCAGCCGGCTCAACAGGCGGAACAGTTCAAGCCAAGCACCGGGAATCTCTTCTTCCACCATCATCAAAGAGATCGTCAAGCTTTTACAGCCGACCACCCCCTCGTTTATCACCATAAAACCCGAAATATCCGAGGAGTGTGAAAAAATCGCAGCAGAACCGGCACTGATCCAGCAGGCCGTGATGAACCTGTGCACCAACGCGGTCAAGGCAATACAAGGCAGCTCCGGCACCATCACCATCCGGTCACAACAGGTGCGGTTTTCAGAAGAAAAGCAGGACACACTGCCATCCCCGGACCTTGACTTTGGCAATTACGTTGCCATATCGGTGATGGATGACGGCATTGGAATGGAACCTGACACCATGGAAAGGATATTTGACCCCTATTTTTCCACCCGGCTTTCCGGTGAAAAGAGCAGTGAAGGGACCGGTCTTGGTCTCTCTGTTGTCCACGGCATTGCAGCGGAATGCCGGGGGACTGTGGTTGTCAAAAGCGAGCCTGGAAAAGGAACAGAGTGCACCTTGTACTTTCCATCATGTACCACCAAAGGAGAAGAAACAACAATGGAAAACACCAGCCCACCAGCATCAGGAGAGGGAAAGGTTCTTTTTGTGGACGATGAACAGATGCTGATCGATCTTGGAAAAACCATACTGGACAGGCTGGGATATTGCACAACAGCCCTGCAGTCCCCTCTCGACGCCCTGGACAGAATTGAAAACGACCCCTTTGCCTTTGACATTGTGATAACAGACATGACCATGCCCGAACTCCAGGGCACCGACCTGGCATCACGGATAAAAAAGATAAGACCCGACCTGCCCGTTGTCCTTGTCACCGGTGTGGGCAACCTTGAAGAGTCAACAGAGGCAAACTCCATGGACATTGATGCTGTCCTGCCCAAGCCGATTTCCATGCACACCCTCTCCCAGACCCTGCAGAAACTGCTCTCACCCTGAAAATTCGCCGGTGGAAAATCGAAAATGGGGTCAGGCCTGCGTTATTGTCATTATCTTCCCTATCCAGTTTAATCTCAAAAACGCCGTAGATAATGACAATAACGCAGCCCTGACCCCTCACAGGTATATAAAAAAGAACTTGACTTTTTCGTCTAAAAGTAGAATGAATATTCATAATATAGAATACTCATTCTAAATACAGCCGATTTTTCTGCAACCTTTTTTGCACGGAGGAGAGACATTGAAACTGATCAACCCCAAACAAGACAATTTCACCTATCTTGACCCGGAATCCCGGAAGATAATGAAACAGACCATCGATTTTTTCGAAGACAAGGGAAAAACCAGTTTAAAATCCGACTACCATGAAAAGAAATGGTATGAGGATTTCCTGAATTTTGTCAAAAAAGAGAAAATTTTTGCAAAACTGTTGACCCCCTCTCGCTACAATGACAAGGGGTACCGGTGGGACACCTACAGGAACTGCGTGTTCAACGAGATCCTCGGTTTTTACGGGCTTCCCTACTGGTACACATGGCAGGTCACCATCCTGGGGCTCGGGCCCATCTGGATGGGCGACAATGAAGCGGTGAAGGAAAAGACAGCCAGACTTCTGGAGGAGGGGGAAATCTTCGCCTTTGGCCTTTCGGAAAAAGAGCACGGAGCGGACCTCTACTCCTCAGAAATGATGCTCACCCCAATGGGAGAGGGCCGCTACCTGGCAGACGGGGGCAAATACTACATCGGCAATGCCAACAAGGCAGGGCTTGTGTCGGTTTTCGGCATCGATTCAGACACCGAGGAGTATCTCTTTTTCACCGCCGATCCCCAACACGAGAACTACGACCTGGTGAAAAATGTTGTCAGCAACCAGTCCTATGTTGCCGAGTTCGGACTCAGCGCCTACCCGGTCACAGAGGCGGAAATCCTCTCCAGGGGGGACCGCGCCTGGGACTCGGCACTGAACACCATCAATGTGGGCAAATACAACCTGGGATGGGCATCCATCGGCATCTGCACCCACGCCTTTTACGAAGCTGTCAACCATGCCTCAAAACGCAACCTCTACGGAAAATTTGTCACGGACTTTCCCCATATCCAGGAGCTGATGACCGAAGCCTGGGCACGCCTCTACGCCATGAAACTCTTTGCCCAAAGAAACTGCGACTACATGCGGTCAGCCTCCAGGGAAGACCGAAGATACCTTCTCTACAACCCCCTGACCAAGATGAAAGTAACCACCCAGGGGGAAAAGGTGATCAACCTCCTCTGGGATGTTATTGCGGCCAAGGGGTTTGAAAAGGAGACCTATTTTGAGATGGCCGCCATCGAGATCAGGGGACTGCCAAAACTCGAAGGCACCGTCCATGTCAACATGGCCCTGATTGTCAAATTCATGGCCAACTACTTCTTTGCCCCGGGGGACCTGCCGGAAATACCGCTGATGGACAGTGCAGAAAATGATGATTTCCTCTTTGACCAGGGCCCGACAAAGGGGCTGTCCAAGGTGATGTTCCACGATTTTGAAAAGGCCTACTCAAGCCTTGACCTGCCCAATATTCAACTTTTCAGAGAACAGATCGAAACGCTCAAGAAAATGCTTGTCACCGCGCCTC
>JAWOGI010000109.1:0-10108 GCA_046496975.1 Desulfobacteraceae bacterium
CCGACAAGAACACGGCCCTGGAATTTGCCCGATACGCAAAGCAATGGAACCAAGAGTTTACCGAGTATCACGATTTCTTGACCAGAATCAGAACCGGCAGTGAAGAGGCGTCTTTCTCCGGAACAGAAGCGGCAAAGATAAAGGCCCTTGAGCAGGAGTATCGAACCCTTGTCACCCGGTGGTTTAAAAAAAAGATCGTTGTCATTGACAATCCCCATGCCACGGGCAACCAGATCATCCATGTGATCCGAGGCAACACCCCCCCTGGAACCCTCAACAGGATCATGGGGCTTCAGAACATCAAAGGGCCGGGGCTGGATTATGTTTACCGGTGGCAGGCCTGGGAGTCTTGTTACCTTGCCGGCCAAAAACTTCTCAACGACGGCGAGCCGGAGATGTTTGACCAGGGGTTTAACGAACTCACCGCCTTCCAGGAGTACGGCATTTTATGCGAAGATTACGTGGTGGATATTTTGGATCGAACCACGGGAAAGGTCATTGCCCAGACGGAAAAATACCAGGCAGGCTTTTCCCTGATCAGAACCAGCCTTGAAACGGCCATGGGAAAAATTAACAAAGACCTGAAAACCGCCGTGCCGGAGAACAGCATAAAAAACAGGATCACCTCTTTTGTCGAATCCCTCCTGGACGCCGGCGATGCTGTCAAGCGCCGGAAACAGGCCAACCGGATCTACAAGGACCTTATCCAGGAACGGATCAGCCATGACAGGGCCGCCATTGAACTGAAGAGACTCAACCAGCGCCAGAAGGGAGGGTGGCTGGGCCGATAGCCGGCATCTTCAAAAGATGGCGGCAAAACTGGCCGGTTCCCGCTGACCACACTGCTGGGTTGAGACCCTGCCGGCCTTACAGTGACAACTGTGGATCGGTGCACTGGGGAGAGGAAAAGAGGATCTGCTCAATGCTCGCAAACAGGTTTTGTAACGAGCAGGGTTTGCTGAGAACGGCATCAAACAGCCCCTCTTTGAGCCGCCAGGGAGTTCCCGACATCCCGATGACGGGGATGTACCGCTTCTCTGTATCTTTGATTCTGGCCACAACATCGGTGCCTTGAATACCGGGCATTTGAATATCGGTGATAACAAGGCTGTACTCCCCTGACAGAACCTTTCCAATACCCTCTTCACCGCTGTTTGCCGTATCCGTGGGATACCCTTTCTTGGCCAGGGCCTTTGACATCAGTCCCAGAATCATCTCTTCATCGTCAATAATGAGAATCGGTTTTAGTGTTGGATGCTGCATAATACGGCCCTCTCCCTGGAAGGCTGCCATACGGTAAAAGATCCTGCCGGCAGCCCCGGGCCCGGGGCAGCAGCAAAGATCAAGTTAGAAGTTTTCAATGGCATACTTAACCATCTCGGCAAGATGCCTGAATCCCATTTTTTCCTTGATGTTTGACCGATGCTTGGCAACCGTCCATGGGGAAATCGTGTAAACTTCACTGATCTCCCTGCTGGTCTTGCCCTGTGCAATGTGCATCAGGATCTGTTGCTCCCTCATGGTAAGCTTGGAGGTTTTTTCTGTGCAAGGGGGGTCGACGTAAAAGCCGGCCGTATCCCTGGTGTGGAACGGGTTTCCCCATACCACCGCCTCAAAGGCTTTGATGAATTCTTCACGGGATTGCCCTTTGCTGATGGACCCGCAGGCGCCCATATTGATTGCCCGCTGCTGATTGTCGTCGTTCAAAAAACCGCTGAAGGCGATTGTTTTGACCTGGGGGTACAAGGTGTGGATTTTGAGTATGGTGTCATAACCGTTCATGCCCGGCATCTCGAGATCAACGATGGCAATGTCCGGAACTGTGGTCTCCACAAGCCTTAACAGATCACCCCCATTGCTTGCCTCGCCGATAATTTCAATCTCTTTTTTGTCTTTAAATATATTTTTAACAGCATCTATGATCAACGGATGGTCATCGGCAATCAGCACGGCAACTATTTTCATAATGATCCACTTTTTTTAAAATATAAAATCCCTCCTTGGGTGAATGTCGGGCTTGGTCATAACATCGGTCATTCGTCAGATTTGGCGGGCCAACGGGGTCAGGCTTTTGTTATTGACGTTATCGGACAAAAAGCCCAATAAAACCATAAAGTACACGATAATGTTAATAACGAAAGCCTGACCCCACCCCAAGGTGGCCCATGTTATGATCAAGCCCTGAATGTCAAGCTCATGGCGGTTGATTGATTCCGTTTTTGTCAACAAACCACCTGGCACTTGGGACCAGATGATCATAATATCCACATTTGTGAAAATATCTCAATACCTATAACTATGTATTTTTAATAACGGCCATGCCCTGCGGGCACAACAAAGCAGAAGTCGTAGACGCGGAGCCAAATCGAATTAGAGGCAGCCGGTTCGGGGGGTTGCGAGAAAATCTTCAAGGCGCTTCTGCTCCACGGACACATGGAAGGTGAAATCAGGCAGGAAAGAGAGGCAAGATGCGTGGATTAGTTTTTGGCAAAAGAAAGAAAGCCCCTTTGGTTCTGGCTCGTCCAGGTTAGGTGTATTTTAATACAGCAATGACTATGCCGCCAACGGTCAGCGTCACTCCAAAGGACCATCTCATGAACGAGTCGAGTCTGTTGGTCAAGGATTCAAACCGTTTATCTATTTGTTCAAAATGTTTGTCCATTTGTTCAAAGCGCTTGTCCATATTGTGCTGCATGGATTCAAAACGCTTGTCCATATTGTGCTGTATGGATTCAAAACGCTTGTCCATCATGGCAAAGCCCTGCTGCATCAATTCTCGCTGGTTTTTTAATTCCTCTTCCACTTTCAGAATTCGATTGCGCAGTTCAAGGTCATACACCCCCGGCTTCATTTCCGGGGCAAGCTCGGCAAGCCACTTTTCAAACTGGGACTTGATGATTTCCATATCTTCTTTTGCAAGCGGCATTGAAGTCTCCTTTAATGGGCTTGGTCATAACATCGGACACTCGTCACATTTGGCGGGCCAACGGGGTCAGGCTTTTGTTATTGACGTTATCGGACAGAAAAGCACAATCAAACCATAAAGTACACGATAATGTTAATAACGAAAGCCTGACCCCACCCCAGGATGGCCGATGTTATGACCAAGCCCCCTTTAATTTAGTCAACATCCAACGATAGAATAAACAAAGTGCAGATAATTTGCAAGTTAATATCCGGGGTCAGGCCCGGGACTTTGTCGTCCTGCCACCGAATTTCTTTTTTTCGGCCCTGGCCCAGGGGGTCTGGTCCGTCTGGCCTGGAACCTGTGTCCGGTGCCGGTAACCGTCGGCCAGACGGATGCCTTCATGGGCGATGTCGACCATCCGGTTTTTATACAGGCCCCCCAGGGCCCGCTTGAACTCTTTTTTGCTCATGGAAAACAGTGCCTGGATTTGATCCGGGGCGCTTTTGTCGCTGCAGGCAATAAAGCCGCCGGCTTTTTCCAGCAGGTCAATGATCCTGTCGCTGGAACTTTCCACAGACCCATACCCCGGCTGCTTGAGGGTCAGATCGATCTTTTTGTCGGTTCTCACCCTGCTGATAAAACCGGTTTTTCGATGGCCCACAGCAAGGTCTTCAAAGGTCTCGTTCCGGTAGAGCATGCCGCAGCACCAGTTGTCAATGACGGCCATGAACCCCAGGTCGGTGACATCAAATACCAGCAGGTCGACCCTGTCTCCGGGGGCATAGCCTGTTGTGTCCCCGTCACAATGAAAGGCGATCCTGGACGTGGCATAAACCCGGTTGCTCTTTTCATCCAGGCAGGCCTTGACAACAAGCTTCTCCCCCGGTTTTACCTGTTTTTCCATTTCAGCGGCGGGAAGGAACAGATCCTTTTCCAGCCCCCAGTCGAGAAAGGCGCCAAACTTTCTTAGATCCCGGACCTGGAGAAGGGCAAACCCTCCCACGGCAACGGTGGGGGTCAGGGTGGTGGCAACGGGCCTGTCTTCGGAATCGGTATAAACAAAAACCGTTATGGTATCCCCCGGCTTGAGATGTTCCGGTGCATACTTTGCCGGCAGCAGCACCTCATCCTCCTTGGGGTTCAGGTAAAACCCGAAGTCCACCTGCCGTTCAACAACCAGTTCATTGTAACTGCCTATAATCAGCATCTCTCTTCTCTCCTGTAATGTTTTTTATAAGAAAGCCATCAGCCTTCAGCCTTCAGTAATCAGTAAATCCCTGCTGGTTGCTGACGGCTGATGGCTTTCATGCTTTGTTGTGTCCGCAAACATGGGGGGTTTATATGAAAGTCGTGGTGCGCCGGCAGCCGATCCGGGTTTTGCCCTAGGCTCATGGAGCCAAGGCTTTTCTAAGGGAGACATGTGTCCTGCTGAATGGCGGGCATCAGCTCTTTTAACTTTTCCGGGGTGTTGAGGGCGGGATCATCCAGCACCTTTTCAAGAAGAGCTGCGAGGATTTCACCCACCCGGGGACCCGGGGGAATGTCCAGGACCGCCATCACCTCTCTTCCCGTTATGGCAAGTTCTTTGATGGTGAAAGCACTGCTGCCCCTGTTTTCCCCCGTTTGATTTTTCAGCAGCCGCAGCCTGATTTTTGTTTCAGACAGGGTGTAGGCCTTTTTCCCCGGATGGCGGTTGGCCTGCTTGTCGGCAATTCTCATCCGCATGAAATCGTCCCAGCCAAGCCCCAGCTGTTCAAGTTTTGCCAAAAGTCTCCTCACCGCCCTGGGTGTTGAATTTTCCGTCAACGGCCGCATGTGAACGGTTATAATCCCATGGATGTATGCCAGCTCCCGTGTGCTGAACTTGAGGGTTTCCAGATCGGCAAGGATCGCCTCACTTTTTTTCTCGTGGCCGGGAAAGGAGAGGCTCCCGTTTTTTTGGACGGCAGCATCGTACTTGCCGGCGTCGTGGAGAAAACCGGCTAGCCTCAGCAGCGGCCGCCTGGACGACAGGGCATCCCCTGTGAGCATGCAGTGTTCAAAAACAGTTTCCCCGTGGTGGGGACCGCCGTCCAGGCCGACACAACGCTCAAGGCAGGGTAAGATATACCCCAGAAGCCCGGTGGTATGCAGCGTTCTGAAAAACAAAGAGGGCCTTTCACAGGCCATGGCCTTGAGGATCTCCATGCGGATCCTCTCAAAGGGAACCTTCCCGGCAACAAGATGGCGGTGGTTTTGGATGGCATCAAGGGAATCAGAAGCGATCCGGCCGTTGAGCTTTGCGGCAAACCGGCACGCCCTCACCATTCTCAAAGGGTCTTCTTTTATTCTCATTTGAGGATCTTGGGTAAACCGGACGATTTTTTCGGCAATATCCCTCTGTCCAAAAAAGGGATCGATGATGCAATTCTCCGTCGAATCCCAGGCCATACTGTTCATGGTAAAATCCCTCCGTTCAAGATCGGATTGGGGAAAAAAAGCACCGGCCTTACCTGACCGGCAAGCTGCCACTTCAACGGTGTTGACAAGGCAGATCTTAAACGTGCTGCCGGCAGTTTTCACCTTCTCATTTCTGAACACCCACTGGATCTCATCCAGGCGGGCATTGGTGACAATGTCAAAATCCATGACCGGCTCTGCCATCACCATGTCCCGGACAGCACCGCCGGCAATGTACGCCTTGTACCCCCGGGAGTGGAGTTTTTTGATGATGCGGTCTGCCCGGGGTGAGACGCTGGTCTGCATCACCAAATCACTGCCCCCATCGGCGGACAAGGGTGTGGTGGACCCCCAGGTGGTCAAGTACCCGGGCAACCACCGTGTCTGCCAGCTGATCCAGGGTCTGGGGAAACGAGTAGAAAGAGGGGGAGGGGGGCATGATCACCGCCCCTGCCCGGCAGGCCCTGGTCATGTTCTCCAGGTGAATCAGGCTCAAGGGGGTCTCCCTGGGCAGCAGGATCAGAGGACGCCGCTCCTTCAGGGTGACATCGGCGGACCGGGTGACAAGGTTGCCCGCACTGCCCGTGCTGATGTCGGCCAGGGTCTTCATGGAGCAGGGGGCCACCACCATACCGGAATGGACAAAGGAGCCGCTGGCAGGGGGGGCGGCAAAATCGCTCTGCTGGTACACCTCAAGCCGGGAGTTGCCGGAAAAGGCCACCCCCCTGGCCTTTAAAAACTTTCTGAACCCGATGCTTTTCTGGAATTCCGTTTCATGGGAGAGGACCTCAAACCCCGCATCGGAAATCACAGTTATCACCTGGCAGGAGGCTTCCACCAGTGCCTTGATCAGCCGTATTCCGTAAACCGAACCGGAGGCCCCGCAGATGGCCACCACATACTTTTTTTTCATCGGACAAGGGCCTCCGCCACCACCCCGGCCAGGAGGGTGATGGAAACAAGGGAATTCATGTGAAAAAAGGCCATGTTGATCCGGGTCAGGTTGTCAGGCCTGACAAGTCTGTGCTCGGCAACGAGAAGTCCTGCCATGACGGCAATGACAACGAGAAACAGAGGATGCATGCCAAAGTAGAAATGCATGCAGAGAAAAAAGAGGCAGGTAGCTCCGTGGAGAAGAGAAGAGATGGCCATGGCGTTTTTCGGACCAACCGCCCCAGGAAGGGAGAAGAGTCCCTCCTCTCTGTCAAAAGCGGTGTCCTGGCAGGCGTAGAGGATGTCAAACCCGGCAATGTAGGTCATCAAGGCCAGGGTGAGAAACACCACCCCCGGCGACAGGGTGCCGGTAACGGCTATCCACGCGCCCACAGGGGCAAGGGAGATGGCAACACCGAGATAGAGGTGACAGAGGGCGGTAAAGCGCTTGGTGTACGAATACAGAAGAAGAAATGCCAGCACGGGAAAGGAGAGCCAGAAGCAGAGGGGGCCGAGCATGGAAGCGGCAAGGATAAACACCAGTGCCGATCCGGCCACGAACAGGGCTGTCTGCCTTATGGAGAGCTTTCCCGAGGGAATCTCCCGAAAAGCCGTTCTGGGGTTTTTTTTGTCCATTTCCGCATCGGTGATGCGGTTAAACCCCATGGCTGCAGAGCGCGCCCCCACCATTGCCACGAGAATCCAGACAAGGTCCCACAGCACAACGGGGTGCTCCCGCCATGCAATGACCACCGCGGCCAGGGCAAAGGGGAGGGCAAATATCGTGTGGGAGAATTTGATCATTCTCCCGTAGGTTACAATGGTATTTTCAGAAACAGGTTTCATGGCACCAGGGCAGAAAAACCGGGGAGGGTTGGGCCCCGGTGGAATTTGCCGTTCTCCTTTTACGTGTTTTTTTATGAAAGCCGTCAGCCATCAGTACTCAGCTAACAGCTTTCATCGTTTGTTGTGAGCACGCTGCTCATGGCCGTTATATGAAAGTCGTGGTGACCCGCTGGGGCGGTGCAATGAGGTCAAAAAATTCCATAAACCGGTGTGCCGCAGTCCGGGCAGGTCCCGTTTTCCAGGATATGATTCCTGACACGGTACACGGACCGCTGGACAAGAACTTTGCCGCAGCCGTGGCAGAAAGTGTCTTCCCCGTCAAGCTCCGGGGCGTTTCCCGTGTAGACGTATCGCAAACCGGCCTGCCGGCCGATTTTGCGGCTCTTTTCAAGGACGGCAGCCGGGGTGACACCGGGGGTGGTCAGCCGGTAGCAGGGGTGAAACCTGCTGATGTGCCAGGGGGTTTCAACCCCCAGATCCTCCGCGATGAATGCGGTCAGGGCCTCCAGTTCTCCGGTATCATCGTTGAGACCGGGGATGAGCAGGGTTGTCACCTCCACAAGAATGCCCAGGGACTTCATCAGTGTAAGAGTCTCCTTTACCGGCTCAAGCCTTGCCTTGCACTCCCGTCTGTAAAACTTGTCATCGAAGGATTTCAGATCCACGTTGGCAGCATCCAGGTAAGGGGCCATTGTCCTGATCACCTGGGAAGACATGTACCCGTTGGTGACAAAGATGTTCATCAAGCCTTTCTCCTTGGCAAGCCTTGCCGTTTCCAGGGCAAGTTCAATGTAAACCGTGGGCTCGGTATAGGTGTACGAGATACTGGCACATCCGGCCTTGAGAGCCTGGGCGACAATCTCCTCCGGCGGGGTGTCAACGCCCCGGACGAGACCGTTCTGGTCCGAAGGCATCTGGGCGATGTCCGAGTTCTGACAGAAAGAGCACTTGAAATTGCATCCCACCGTTGCAATGGAGTAGGAAAAGGAGCCCGGCTTGAAATGGAACAGGGGCTTCTTCTCCACCGGATCGATGCTCCGGGCAATGAGTCTTGGATAGACCAGGGACTCAAGGCTCCCTTTCCTGTTTTCCCGGACACTGCAGAGGCCCCGCCTGCCCTCGTCAATGACACAGAAGTGATGGCATACGCCGCATTTGACCCGGTTGTTGTCCAGCTTTTCAAAAATAAGCGTCTTCATGGGTTTCCTCCCTCTTCTCCCTTGCAAATCCTGCTACCGGTTTGCACTGTCCGGTTTTTTTTATTTTCAAGGACATGGGCCGCATTCGAAATTTAGGTACCGGTGAGATGGCCATGCCGATGGTGGCGCCAAAGGGGGACTTCTGGACGAGAAACCTCTTTTCAAAAAACAGCGGTATCCGGCCCCTCACCCATGGAAACTGGGGAGTGGTCCGCCAGGAGAGGGGGACCCTGCCAAGGATGTCAAAAACAATCTGCTTGAGCTCCCACACGCTGAAACAGCGGGCCCTGGAGATGGTGCTCGAGGTAAACCAAGCCTTGATGCTGTTGACGATATTCATCGGTGAATACCGGTTCAAAGCCACAATAAACACCCTGTCCTTTGCCACCCGGCAGGCCTCTTCGATGGCCTTGGCAGGTTTGTCGGTAAACTCCAGGGTGGTAAAGAGCAGGGCATAGTCAAAGGCATTATCCTCAAAGGGAAGGTCTTCGGCAACCCCCCGGTAGAGGTCTGCTTTGTTCCCCAGCCGCTGTTTTGCAATGTCAAGCATGTACAGGGAGGGGTCAATGCCGGTCACCTGGATCTTTTCGCAGTCAAGGTTCAACAGCGCCTCAAGGCTCTTTCCCGTGCCGCACCCGATGTCAAGAAGACGGGTGCCCGACGCCGGTGAGAGCATCTCGGCCAGCAGACGGACCTCAAGATCAAAGACGTACTGGTTTTTGGCCTTTTCAAACCACTTGTCATAACCGGCGGCATCACTGAATTCAAATACATATCCCATAATACTGCCATTTTATGATAAAACCCCACGGTTTATCAAGACAATTCTTTTTTCGATCCCTGCTTTCCTGTCTTGACCGACCCCATGGAACCGGCCCGCCGTTACATCAGGATAAGCCATAGAAAATTTCGATACAACACTGTTGTTTCCATTACAATTTTGAATTTGACAAAATTCCCGTCACCCACTAGACTTTCCCGGTGTATTATCCGGGGAATGTTGGCTTCCGTTCCCCCCCCATGGGCAGCGTGCTAACAACAAAGGTAAAAAGTCAAATTAGAGGCAGCCGGTCCGGGGCATTGCCCGTAGCGGTTTTGAGCGGCAGCTGTGAGCACGGATGCTCTAAACAGCTGCCGCTCACCTCGGAGCAGCCCATGGACGGGCTGCGTGACTCGAAGAGGAGCCTCGGCTCCATGAGCGGAGGGCAAAACCCGGATCGGCTGCCGGCGCACCACGACTTTCATATACCCCCCCATGGCCGGTCCATGGTCATGGAATCGGCCACAACGAAGAATGGGTCGAAGGCGCGGAGCCAACGCTACTAACGGCAATGCTCTGGCGAGCGTTTCTTATAACGGCCATGCCCTGCGGGCACAACAAAGCATGAAAGTCCGATGCAGAGGCAGCCGGTTCGGGGTTTTGCCCGTAGCGGTTTTGAGCGGTAGCTGTGAGCATGGATGCTCTAAACAGCTGCCGCTCACCTCGGAGCAGCCCATGGACGGGCTGCGAGAATGAGCGTAGGGCAATACCCCGAATCGGCTGCCGGGATTACACGACTTTCATATAAAAAAATTATGGGATTTTATGACTCTGCAGATCAATGAAAACGATTTTTTCCGGGAAGCCACCCTCAAGCTCTGCTCCAGCCTTGAGATTGAACGGGCCCTTCACCACTGCCTGCTCTATGTTCAGCAGTTCATGCCGGCCCACCAGATGGGGTTCCATGTCTACCACCGGGACCACGGCATCGTCGAGACCGTGGCCCTTGCCGCCCCGGCCGGG
>JAWOGI010000221.1:0-5222 GCA_046496975.1 Desulfobacteraceae bacterium
GTCAAAAAACAGGATCAAACAGGTTCTCGCCTTTGAGCTTTCCCCTTTTCTTCCCCTTGTGGACGAAACCTATGTGTCGGAGTTCACCGTTTTACCCCCTTTGACCCCGGAGGAGGAGACCCTTCTCTTCACCGCCTCCATGCCAAAGTCAACCCTTGAGGCTGTTTTTTCTCCTTTGAGGAAGTTTGGCCTGAAACCGGAACTGGTTACCCCCTCGGGGTACGCCATTGCCCGCCACGTCACAAAACGGCAGAAAATCCATGGGACCCTCCTGTTTGTTCATCTGGATGAAAACTATGCCACAGCAACCCTCTGTGTTGAAAACGAAATTGTTCTGGTCCGGTCCATAGGGCACCTGAAAGAGTGTGCCTCTGTGACCAGGGCCCTTGAACAGACCATTACCGGGTTTAACCAGAGAACGGGCACGCATTTTTGTCCATCCCGGTTTTTTGTCACCTGGAGCAGCAGCAGGGAAAAGGAACTGGTCAACGGGTTGCAAGGTTTTCTGGGGTGTGATGTGGAGTTTCCGGAAATTGACCGGTCGGGGCAGAACAACGGTTTTCAGGAGAGCCGATTTTATGCAAATCCCCTGTGCGCTGTGTTCTCTTGGACGGAATCAAATCCGGGATTCAACTTCTGCAAGGGAGAGTATGCGGCAGACTCCTTTTTCAGGAAGCAGATGAAAAATCTGGCAGTTGCCGGTTGTTTGGGGGCAATGGTGTTTGCCGGCATGCTTTTTACGATACATGCCGATATCTTTCTGGCCGAAAAAAAGATTGCCCGGCTTGACAAGGCTGCAACACGTGTGTTTCAGGAAAATTTTCCCGGCAGCACACGGATAGTGGACCCTGTCATGCAGATGAAGGTCAGTGTGAACGAGGCGAAAAAGAACGCCGGCAGGGAAGCCGGTGGTCAAGGGATCGGCAATTCTCAGCGTTTGAGGGGGGTTGATGTTCTGCTTGAATTGTCAAACCGGATTCCTGATGCCATTGATGTAAAGATTGACCGGTTTGTTTTGAATCCCCACCGCATTATTTTTTCCGGCAAGACCGATGATTTTAACAATGTGGACAGAATAAAGGGGGCGGTTCAGCCCTCGAATATGTTCAGGCAGGTGAAGATCAGCAGCGCGGCTGCGGATAAAACCGGGCGCAAAGTCCGGTTTAAATTTATTATCGATATTTGATTGGGAGCTCTTCTGGCAATGGTCAACGTCTCTTTACGTGAAAAAAAAACCCTGGGAATCTCTCTTGTTGTTCTATTAATTTTTCTGGCTGTGCAGTTTCTTCTGCTACCTGCACTGGACAGAAAAAATAAACTGGAAACAAGAATCACCGCAAAAGAGGCTGCATTACAAGAACTTTTCCAGCTGGAAAGAAAGTATCACTCCCTCGAGCAGCGGACAGAGCTGGATAAGAAAACCATCAGCAAAAGGGATAAAAATTTTACCCTTTTTTCTTTTCTCGATGTACTGGCAAAAAAGAGCGGTGTCAAAGAGAAGGTTGCCTATATGAAGCCCTCTTCACGCATGTCAGAAACAGGGGAAACCACCCTTTCTCTGGTTCGTGTGAAAGTTGAATCCCTTTGCCTGCAGGAGCTGGTCGATTTTATGGTGGGGATTGAAACAGCAGGCAACGGCGTGTATATTACATCCGTCTCCCTCTCTGCAACGGGCAAAGAAAAAAAACGGCTGGATGCGGTCATTGAAACAGAGACTTTCATATAAAAAAATAAGGTGAATGCTTTTGAACGTTAAAACTGTTTTTCTCTATTGTTTGTACACTTGTTTTGCTTTTACGTTTCTGGCATACCTCCTCTTTCCCGGACAAGAGGCGGCCAGGATCGTTTCCCGTGCCGTGGGTGACAAATTATCCTGGGTCAATGTCAGTGTTGACAGTATAGAACCGGTGCTGTCCGGGGGATTTAAAGTGGATCAGCCGGAGATCACCATGAAAAACGACATAAAGGTTCCCGTTGAATCGGTGGTGATTTATCCTGAAATTACAACTCTGTTTAAAAAGAGAATATCGGCCGGTTTTCAAATCGAGGCCTGGGAAGGGGTGATCAAGGGGCGATTGACCGTCGGTCCTGGAAAGCATGTCAGTCGGATTACGGGGGATTTTTCGGATTTGAAGATCAAGGACCTTGATCTTCACTTTCCAGGTACCGATCTCCTTGTTGATTTCCAGGCCGGGGGGAATTGGAAGTATGCCAGGCTGCCGGAACAGAATCCCCAAGGCAGTGGGGCCGTCCAGCTGACGCAGTTAAAGGCAAAGGTGAACAACCCACTTCTTGATCAGCTGGGAATCAACGGATTTTTTTTTGATTTCGTTGATATTCAGTGTGAGATGAACAAGAACACCCTGTCTGTTGAGCAGTTCACGGGCAGCGGTGCTGAATTTAAAAAGATCAGTTTAAAGGGGAACGTGGTGATGCAGAACACTCTGAAAACGAGTCGGTTAAACCTTAAGGGGGAATTGACACCTGATCCTTCCCTTATTTCAAATCTTGCAGGCCTCTCTTCCATGGAAATGCTGTTTGATGGTTCCAAACGGGGGATTCCCTTTACCATCACCGGAACGCCTGAAAATCCCCGATTAAGACTATAGCCCGAAGGTTACCCCGTGAAATACCTGTTTACCATAATCAACCTGATATTGATAACGACTTTTCTGTTTTTTGGCGTGGAGGGCATGTATAAAATCCTCCTGGCACGGCTGGCCCCTCCAGTCGACTACGTTTCCCGGCCGGCCGCTGCCCGGGAAGTCAACGAGGCTTCCGGCAAAGATCCCCTCGCCGCCACGCCCCGTTACCAGGACATTGTCAAACGAAATTTTTTCCATGCGATGATCAGTGAACAAGAGCAGCAGAAAGAAAAAACAGACCCCCGGCCACAGCTTGCCATCGAAACGATGGAAAAAACAGACCTTGACCTGAAGCTTTGGGGCACGGTCACCGGAGATGAACACGGGGCTTGTGCCGTGATTGAGGACAAAAAAACAAACAGCCAGGCCCTGTATAAAATCGGGGATGCCATCCAGTCTGCCGTTGTCAGGAAAATTTTACGGCACAGGGTGGTCCTCAACAACAACGGCAAAGATCAGATCCTTGAAATGGATATGGAGGACAGAATCAGCGGCCCGGTGAAAAAAACGGTGCCGGGTCCAGCGGAAAATGCCGAGAATATTACCCTGGATCGCTCCCTGGTAAATCGATCCATGGAGAACATCAACACATTGATGAAACAGGTGAGGATCCGGCCCCATTTTTCCGGTGGAAAACCCGACGGAATGCTGCTTTACGGAATCAAGAACGACTCTTTGTTCAAAAAGATGGGGTTGAGAAACGGTGATATCATCATGGGGGTGGATGGAAAAAAGATCCGGTCCGTTGACGATGCCCTTGCCCTGTATCAAAATCTGAAAAACGCATCTGGTGTGGATATGCAGATCAAACGACGCGGTAGAATCAAGGAGATCAATTACAATGTTCAATAAAGGAAAACCGGCCCTCTCTGTTGTTGTACTTTTTTTTCTCGTTGCAGGAGTTGTGTGCTCCGGCGCCTGGGCCCAGGCAGAGGAGAATGCTGCCAAAGCAGATAATAAATTTGTCTCCATTGATTTCAATGATGTGGACATTGCGGTTTTTATCAAATTTATCAGTGAACTGACAGGAAAGAATTTTGTCATTGACAGGCGGGTCAAGGGAAATGTCACCATTGTATCGCCTTCCAAGATATCCGTTACGGAGGCGTACCGAGTGTTTGAGTCTGTCCTGGAAATTCACGGATTCGCCGCGGTCGAGGCCGGGTCCGTGGCAAAGATTATCCCCGCCCCCGAGGCACGTTCCCAGAACATCGATACCGGGCTGTCGAAAGAGGGGGAGTACCCCGAAGACAGGCTGGTGACCCGCATCATCCCCTTGAAATTTGCCGATGCCGGTGAATTGAAGCGGCTGCTTGCTCCCCTTGTTTCAAGGGGCAGTGTGGTGCTCTCCTACAGCGACACCAACATGCTCATCGTCACCGATATCCTTTCCAATATCAACCGGCTGCTGAAAATCGTTGACGCCGTTGATGCCAAGGGCATGGGAAAAAAAATATCGGTGATTCCCGTGGAACATGCCGATGCGGGCAAGCTCGTTAAAAACCTGGCCAACATCTTTACCGCCAGGATGAGGGGAGGCAAGGGCAAGCAGGACCCTGACCTGGTGGTGAAATTTGTTGCCGATGAGCGGACCAATTCCGTGGTGCTCCTGGCCAGTGAAATCGAGACCGAGCGGGTGAAAGGGCTCATTGATCTCCTGGACAGGCAGGTGCCCAAGGGAGAAGAGAAGATCCGGGTCTACTATCTGGAACACGCTTCTGCGGAAAACCTGGCCACGGTGCTCCAGGAGATTCCGTCGAAAAAGGAGCAGAACCAGCCGGGGAAGAAGCGCGCCCCCATTGTCTCCCAAAAGGTGAAAATTACCGCTGACAAGGCCACCAACAGCCTGATCATCATGGCGGACAAAGAAGACTACCCGGTGCTGGAAGAGGTGATTGCCAAGCTGGACATCCCAAGGTCCATGGTCTACATCGAGTGCCTGATCATGGAGGTGAACGTCACCAAGGGACTGAATCTTGGCACCGAATGGCGGGCAGGGGAGAGTTTTGATCCGGACAGCAGCGGCCAGGATCAGGGGGCCTATTTCGGCGGGTTCGGCGGCCAGGAGTATTCCAATTTCAACAACATTGCTGCTGCAGGGGCTTTGCCGGCGGGGTTTTCAGTGGGAGTCATGGGAGAGGTTCTGGAGATCGGCGGGGTAAAATTTCCCTCCATCGGCGCCGTGGTCCAGGCCTATAAAACCAACAAAAACGCCCACATCCTCTCCACCCCACAGATCCTCACCACGGACAATGAAGAGGCGTCCATCAAGGTGGGCAAGAACGTTCCCTACCAGACCCGGTCAGCGGCGGACAACGCCACGGACACCTACAGCTCCTATGAGTACAAGGATGTGGGCATCACACTGAAAATCACCCCCCAGATCAGCAAGGACCGTCTGGTGAGGCTCAAGGTTTACCAGGAGATCACAAAACTTGACTCGGTGAACGAGAGCGGTGCCGACCGCCCCACCACCCTGAAGCGGCTCATCGAAACCACCATCATTGTTAAAGATGAAAATACAGTTGTCATCGGCGGCCTCATCGATAAGAGTCTGTCAGAGTCAGAGCACAGTGT
>JAWOGI010000246.1:0-3614 GCA_046496975.1 Desulfobacteraceae bacterium
TCAGGCTTTCACCACCCAACCAACCAACCAACCAACCAACCGGCCTGCTTCACTTTTTATCCGCCCACTGCCAAGAGTCCCGCACTCTTTCTTTTTTGGGCTTGGTCATAACATCGGCCACCCTGGGGTGGGGTCAGGCTTTCGTTATTAACATTATCGTGTGCTTTATGGTTTGACTGTGCTCTTCCGCCCGATAACGTCAATAACAAAAGCCTGACCCCGTTGGCCCGCCAAATGTGACGAGTGGCCGATGTTATGACCAAGCCCTCTTTTTTGTATCCTTCATATCCTCACAAAAGTAGTATGCACTTTTTGGGGAACGTTCTGAAAAAACGGCGTTTGATTTCAGAAAGTGTAAAGTAATCGTGAGAGATGCCAATGTTTAATTTTACTCTGACCCCATTTATTTGGGGACTATTTCCTGGGGTGATACTTTCTGTGCATTTCCAGGATGTGGGCCCGGGACATGTGGGTGTAGATCTGGGTGGTTGAGATGTCCGAATGGCCCAGCATGGTCTGGACCGATCTTAAATCAGCTCCCCCCTGGATCAGATGGGTGGCAAAGGAGTGGCGAAATGTATGGGGGGAGACGCTTCTATCGATTTTTGCCTTTAAGGCGTACTGTTTGACGATTTTCCAGAAGCCCTGGCGAGTCATGGGCTTGCCGGCCCTTGCCACAAAAAGGTATGGACTGGAATGGTCCTTGAGCACCAGAGGCCTTGCCCCTGTCAGCCAGTTCACCGTGGCCGTTCTGGCAAACGAACCGATGGGGACGATGCGCTCTTTTGCCCCCTTGCCGAACACCCTGACAAAACAGCTTTCGGTGTTGACATCCTGCACCTTCATCGCAACCAGCTCAGAAACCCGAAGCCCCGCGCCGTATAGGATCTCGAGCATGGCAGCGTTGCGAGCCTCCCGGGGCTTTGTCTGGTCCGGCACCTCGAGGATCGCCTTGACCTCATCCATGGACATGATTTCCGGCAGGTAGAGTCCTGTCTTGGGAATATCGATCTGCTTGACCGGGTTGACCGTGGTGATTCCCTCCTGGACGAGAAACCGGTAAAATCCCCTGATGGTGATGAGATGCCGGGCACGGGATTTTGCCGACAGCCCTTTTTCGGCAAGATCGACAAGCCAGCTTAAAATGGCCGCCGTATCGGCCTCTCTGATCTCCTCTATCCCGCAGGTTTCAAGAAAATCCCGGTATTGGGCAAGGTCCGCTGCGTAGGCATTCACCGTATTGTCTGAAACACCTTTTTCGATCAAAAGGTGCTCCAGGTAGTTGTCAACGTACCTATCCACAGGTGATGACAAAATCTTCATACCCCATGGTGTTGAGTACCTCCGCTCCGGTTGGGGTGACAAGGACCATGTTCTCCAGCCGTATGCCTCCCCAGCCTGGAATATAGATGCCCGGCTCCACCGTTACCACCATTCCCGGTTCCAGCACGGTGTCATCGAGTTTTGACAGCCTTGGGGCTTCGTGGATGGCAATGCCCACGCCGTGGCCCAGGCTGTGCTCGAACCTTCCCTTGAACCGGGTGGCATCGATGTGCTCCCGGGCAATTCTGTCGATGTTTTTTGCCGCTGTTCCCGGTTTGATCTGGTCAACAGCCATTTGCTGGGCAGTGAAAACAGTGTCGTAGGCCTCTTTGAATGTGGTGTCCGGTTCCCCCATGACAAGGGTTCGGGTGGTGTCGCTGCAGTATCCATGGAGCCTGGCTCCGAAATCAAAGAGCAGGGGTTCTTTGGCGTTAAACCTGCGGTCGCCGGGAATGGCGTGGGGCAGGGCGCTGTTCTCTCCCGATGCGGCAATGACGGGAAAGGAGAGGCCGTCGGCCCCGTTGGCTCGCATGGTTTTTTCAAGGAGCCAGGCGGCCTCTTTTTCCGTCATCCCCCGGCGCAGCGCCTGCCTGAATTCCAGAAAAGAGGTTTCGGCAATTTTCAATGCCGCCCTTATGGCGGAAATCTCGTTGTCATCCTTTCGGATGCGCAGGGTCTTGAGGATCTCATCCGCAGGATGCAGTGCCATGTCAAGTTTCTGGCAGGCAATCTCCGCTTCTATTTTTTTGTACTGTTGACAGGTGATCCGCCCTGTTTCCATTCCCACTTTTTTGGCACCCAGGGAGGCAAGGGTTGCGGTAAGCTCTTTTTCCAGGGGCTTTTTGTAGCAGACCACCCGGTAAAGATCGGTTTCATTGGCCGCCTGGGTGTCATACCGTGGATCGGCGGCAAGCACAAGTTCGTTTTCTGTTATGACAAGGATGCCCGCTGTCTCGTCATAACTGCCGTCTTCCCCTGTATATCCGCTTAAATATCTCCTGTTGGCATCGGACAGCACCACGATGGCATCCAGGTCGTTTTCCAGAAACCTGCTTCTGACTCTTTTGATTCTCTTTTGAATGTTCTCTCTGTCCATATTGTCGTTTTTCCTGTTTAATTTTAAATAAAATGTTCTGACATGCATCTGAATCCAATGGCGTTAGAGGTGAATCCAGGCTTGAAAAGCCCCCGTGTGCTTATGGTGATATCTTCTTTTGCAGGCCATCCGCCCCCCTTTGCAACCTGGAAGTCTCTGCTGCCCTCCGGGTCAAACGGGGCAGCTTCCCTGTCCAGGGTCCACTCCATGACATTGCCCAGCAGGTCTGCAATTTTGAAGGAGTTGGCGTACTGGTCGTATTGAGCAACGGATGTTGTGTCTCCTATGCTTGATTTTTCAATGTTGCAGGCGTTTTCCTGCCACTGGTTTCCCCAGGGGTATTTCAATGCCGTGTCTGTCCTGGCAGCAGCCTCCCATTCCGCTTCTGTGGGGAGCCTCCTGCCGATCCATGCAGCAAAGGACAGGGCATCGTCGATGCTCACCTGAACCACAGGGTGGTATTTTTTGCCGTGGATGGAGCTTTCCGGCCCTTCCGGCCTGAACCAGCAGGCTTTTTTTACCACTCTGGTTCCTGAACTGTTTTTCCATACCGAGCTGTTTTTCCCTTTTTTAAATCTGCCGTAAAAAACAGTGCCAACGCCTTTTTTTTCTGCTGTTGTAACATATCCTGTCTGTTCTACAAAGACCTCAAACAGAGAATTTGTCACAGGGTATCTGGCCATATAGATTTCGGGCATTTCTATCTGCTGAAGCGCAAGGCTGTGCTTCAGGCTCTTTTGGGTGCCCACCGTGTATCTGCCTGCCGGCACGGTGACATAGACGTTGTATTTTTTCTCTTCCTCGCCGAGAAAATTGTCAAACTGCTGTGAGAGCTCTTTTTCGTTTCTGAACGCTTCCAGGGCCTGGCGTTCTTCCTCGTTGAGCTCGTCGATTTCTTCAAGATCCTCATCCTCGGCAAGGTCGATCTCTTCGGTCTCCTCGTCCAGCTCTTCTACTTCGTCCAACTCTTCATCTTCTTCGGACTCCCCGGCCTCCTCAATCTCCTCATCCTCGTCCAGTTCGACGGCTTCCTGCTCCTGTTCCAGCTCCCCAGCCGCCTCTATTTCCTCGTCTTCGTCGAGTTCAACAGTCTCCTGGTCAGGGTCCAGCTCTTCGGCCTCTTCAATTTCCTCGTCCTCGTCCAGCTCAACGGTCTCCTCGTCCAGCTCTTCTACCTCGTCCAACTCTTCATCTT